>CALASV010000068.1 GCA_937888895.1 uncultured Clostridia bacterium
AAAGAGACCGTCTTGTGTGGGTTGGTGATATGCATCCAGAAGTACGAGCAATTCAAGCAGTATTTGGAGAAGATGATTCTGTACAAAAGAGTCTTGATTTTATTCGAAAAGAGACACCACTTCCGCAATGGATGAACAACATGGCAAGCTACTCTATGTGGTATGTCATTATCGTTTATGATTGGTTTCTTTATACAGGAAAGAAAACGATTCTTGAGGAACAAAGGGACTATTTAGCTGGTGTTTTAGACTTGTTATCGAAACATATCGATGACAATGGAAAAGATACCGTTGTAGAAGGTCGTTTTTTAGATTGGCCATCGGTAGGAAAAGACAATGTAGTAGATGCAGGGGTACAAGCACTACATATATTAGCAACAAAAAGTTTACAAAATATATTTACTGTTTTAGAAGATGAAAAGCGAGTAGAACAATGTAAATGTGATTTACAAAAATTATCTGATTTTGCACAGAAAAAAGTAGACTATGAAGCATCCAAACAGGCAGGGGCACTTCTTGTTCTTGCTGGGCAAAAAGATGCAAAAGAAGTAAATGAACGCTTGTTAAAACAAGGGAATGCAAAAGGCATGTCTACATTCATGGGATACTATATTTTATCAGCAATGGCTTTGGCAGGAGACTACGAAGGCTGTCTTTCTTGTATCCGTGAATACTGGGGTGGAATGCTAAAGCTTGGTGCAACAACATTTTGGGAAGACTTCGATGTGGAATGGCTAAAAAATGCCTCACGCATTGATGAACTTCCAGAAGATGGTAAAATAGATGTTCATGCAACGTATGGTGGATATTGTTATATAGGACATCGGCATAGTCTTTGCCATGGATGGGCAGCAGGTGTTACACCATGGCTTTCCGAATATGTATTAGGAGTTCAGATTTTGGAAGCAGGTTGTAAGGTAGTGAAAATTGAACCACATTTAGGAGATTTGGAATGGGCAAAAGGCACGTATCCAACCCCTTATGGAGAAATTGTAGTGTCTCATAAAAAGCAAGAAGATGGCACAATTGATACGAAAGTGGAAGCACCAAAAGAAATAACAATTGTAAATATATAGAAGAAATTATTCATTTCCTCAAGTAATAAAATGAATTGAGAAGAAAATAGTATATATTTTTGTAACTTCTCAAAAAGTATATATAATAACACTTATATACAAATAAAGATAGGAGAAAAAAGAAAATATATGGATTGGCGTTTACAAGACAACTTAAATGGAAAACAACAGGATTATATTGCACCTTTTTTATGGCTTCATGGGGAAGAAGATGCGTTAATTGTGAACGAAATTCAACGTATTTATGATAGTGGGATTCGTTCAGTTTGTTTGGAATCTAGAGTTCATGAAGATTTTGGTAAAGAAGAATGGTGGTCAGATGTCCGTCTGATTATGGAAGAATGTCGTAAAAAAGACATGAGAGTTTGGATTTTAGATGATAAACATTTCCCTTCCGGACATGCGAATGGAGCTTTTCGGAAAGAAGAAAATAAACATTTAAGACCATGGGGAATTACAGAACATCATATTGATGTTTCAGGCCCAATCGAAGACGGTTCTGCAATGACAGATTTTTTAGTATCACTGGAAGAGGAAGAAATTGTAGCAGTACTTGCTTGTAAGCATGTTCCTTGTTCAGAAAAGTATACGGAAATTATAGATATTTCCGAATGTATGCAAGATGGAATGGTATATTTTTCGTTACCAGAAGGCATGTGGAGAATTGTATTTTTAATTAAAACACAAAAAGGTTTGAGTGAAGGTAGTCAGTTTTATTGTGATATGCTTAATGCAGATTCCGTAAAAGTATTTGTACAATCGGTTTACGAGACTCATTATGAACAATTAAAACAATATTTTGGAAATACATTTTTGGGATTCTTCTCTGATGAACCAAGTTTTCGTAATAATTCACAGAATACTTTTGTTACAGAAATAGGAAAAAATTTTGCTCATTATCCTTGGCATAATAAATTATTGCCATTGTTGGAAGAAGTTTTAGGTAGTGATGCAAAGAAAATGCTTGCAGGACTTTGGTTTGATATCGAAGGCGTAACGGAACAGATTCGATATGCTTATATGAATGTTATTTCGAAAGAGTATAAAAATAATTTCTGCAATCAATTAGCAGATTGGTGTCATGCACATGGAGTAGAATATATTGGTCATGTCATTGAAGATAATAATGCACATGCGAAAACGGGTGCAGGTGCAGGACATTATTTTAGAGCATTGGAAGGTCAAGATATGTCTGGTATTGACATTGTATTACATCAGTTGATACCGGGTCTTACCGAATGTGCAAGTGCAGGTCAAGTATGTTATGAACATATGGAAAACAATTTCTTCCATTATTATTTAGGAAAATTAGCTTCTTCTTTAGCACATATTGATGAAAAGAAAAAAGGTCGTGCGTTATGTGAAATTTTTGGTGCATTTGGATGGGCAGAAGGTACACGTTATATGAAATATTTGACAGACCATATGCTTGTAAGAGGTATTAACTATTATGTTCCACATGCGTTTTCGCCAAAATTAAATGACCCAGATTGTCCTCCAAACTTTTTTGACACGGGAGAAAATGCACATTATAAGTATTTCCGTCATTTGATGGATTACATGAATCGTATGTGTCATTTGCATAATGGTGGTATTCATGTGCCAGCAGCAGCCATTCTTTATGATGCAGAAGCACATTGGGTAAATAAAAAGAGAGTTCCATTAGAATTATGTGCAAAAGAACTTTATGATAACTTATTAGATTATGATATTTTACCAGCCGATGTATTGGAACAAATAGATGAAAAGGGATGTTTGAATGGAGAAACCTATCCTTGTTTGATTGTTCCTTACTATGAAGGAATGTCAGAAGAAATTGTTGAAAAGTTGAAAAAAGTTTCTTTACCAATTATTATCGTGACAACTTTTGAGTTAATGGTAAAAGAAGAATTAAAAGAAAAATGTACGATTGTAGATTTAACAAAGATAGCAGATTATGTAAGAGAACAGATTGGTGCTGATGTAACATCTGATTATGAAGGTATTTTCTTACGATACTATCATTATGTAAGAGAAGGTATTCATTCCTATATGTTTAGTAATGAAGATATACACAATACCATTCAAACGAGAGTAACATTGTCTGCATTTTCAGGTGGAAATTATATTTTATATGATGCAATGGAAAATAAAGCATTTGCTGGATGTTCCGAAGATGGAAAGATAACAATAGAATTGCCTCCTTATAATTCGATTGTTGTTATGTGTGGTGACATTTCTGTGGAAGGATTACCGAGCATATCTAAAGAAATCGTAGAGCAACAAGTAATTTCGCCAAAGTTTGTTATTTCTTATGCAAAGGAAGTAGAGAAAGAATTTACTTATTATAAAACGACAAGTGAATTGTTTAATTTCACAGGTAGAAATGGTTTACCTTATTTTTCAGGTAATATAAAATATGAAGGTACTTTTACAATAGAGCAAGATGGAAATTACTTATTAGACCTTGGTAATGTAGGAGAAGCTGTAGAAGTATTTGTCAATGAAACAAGTGTAGGACGCAGATTGATGCCAATGTATGTTTTTGATATTTCAAATGCATTACAAGTAGGCGATAATAAACTTACGATTATTGTTTCTAACCACAGTGGTTATGCAAGACGAGATTGGTTTTCAAGATATGTTTTATTTGAACCATCTGGATTGTTAGGACCTATTATGTTAAAGAAAATAAAATAGTTCATTAGCACATCTGTAAATAGTTTGCAGATGTGCTAATGTCTGTAGAAAATCAATAAGGTTATTTTTAGTAGCAGTTAGGAGGAAGTAAAAATGATATGTCCATTAGCAAGTGCAAAGTGGATTTGTGGTGCAAAAGATGCCCAATCTCCTGTTATTTTTCGTCGTTTTTCGATAGAAAAGTTACAAAAAGCTACTTTATTTGTAACAGGACTTGGTTATTTTGAAGCAAAAGTAAATAGCAAACCAGTTTGTGAAGAAAAGTTTCTTCCAGTTATCAGTGATTATGAAGAAAGAGCTTTGGAAAATTTTAAGTTTCCATTATATGATAAGCTTACTCACAGAATTTACTATTATGAATATGATGTGACAGCTTTCATACAAGATGGTGAAAATGAGTTAAGTATTCAGCTTGGCAATGGTTTTTATCGTCAGTTAGAACGAATTGCAGAAGGACCAGTTTCTTTTGGTGATACGTTAAAGACAGTGTATGCATTAGTGTTAGAAACTGCTTCGGAAACGATGACATTGTATTCTGATGGAAGTGAAACTTGGAAACATAGTGAAATTAC
>CALASV010000069.1 GCA_937888895.1 uncultured Clostridia bacterium
ATAAGATGAGAACATTCCTTACCATGCTGGGTATTATCATCGGCATTGCTTCTATTATATCGATTGTTTCTACGATTAAAGGTACGAACGAGCAGATGAAAAAGAATATCATCGGTTCCGGGAATAATACGGTTGAGATAGAACTGACAGAGAATGGAACTGCTTATGAACCACAGTATTCCGGTATTCCGGGAGGAGTTCCGGTTTTTGCGGAAGATATTTTGGAAGAGATTGTTGGTGAAATTCGAGATGAATATGACACCGATGAAGAAGACTCTATTCAAAAAATATCTGATAATGTTTACCTTGTCCTTGGTGCAACAAAATTAGAAGAATTGAATGAAACATTAGATTTAGATTTAGAATCAGAAGACTATGACTCGATTGCTGGACATGTTATCCATTTGTTAGACCATCTTCCAACAAAAGATGAAACAGTGACTGAAAAAGCTTGTACTTATAAAGTCGTAGAAATGGATAAAAATCGAATTGACAAAATTCAACTTACGATTGACCCATGTTATGTTGAAATCGAAGAAGAAGATTAAAATAAATATTTAAAAGGGCTATCGGGAGATGGCTACGAGCCTTGTTTTATTTGCTAGGACACAGCTCTGTCTTCTATTTCCCAATAGCCCTAAAATTTTGCTAAAAACATTTTAACTAAGAAAGGACCTATTATGATACTTGCTTGTAATAATATAACAAAACATTTTGGTGAAAAAGAAATCTTAAATGGAGTTTCTTTTCATGTCAATGAGAATGAAAAAACTGCGATTGTTGGTATTAATGGTGCTGGTAAATCCACTTTATTCAAAATTATTGTAGGAGAACTTTCTGCTGATACGGGTGATGTTACGTTTGCAAAAGGCACTACGTATGGATATTTATCACAACATCAAGACCTTACTTCTGAAAATACCATTTATGAAGAACTTCTTTCTACAAAAGCAGATTTACTCCGTATGGAAGAAACCATTCGTTCTCTAGAACAAGAAATGAAACATGCCAAAGACGAAGCATTAGAACAAATGCTTTCTACTTATTCCCGTCTTAACCATGAATTTGAATCCCAAAACGGCTATGCGTATCGAAGTGAAGTTATTGGTATATTAAAGGGCCTTGGATTTGAAGAAAACGAATTTCAAAAACAGGTAAATACATTATCTGGTGGACAAAAAACAAGAATTGCTCTTGGTAAACTTTTGCTTCAAAAACCTGATTTAATTTTATTAGACGAACCAACGAATCACTTAGACATGAACTCGATTGCTTGGTTAGAAACCTTTCTCTCTACTTATAAAGGTGCTGTTGTTGTTATCGCCCATGACCGTTATTTTTTAGATAAAGTAGTAACAAAAGTTGTCGAATTAGACCATACAAAAGCTCAAACTTTTATGGGAAATTATAGCGTTTATGCAGAAAAAAAAGCAAAACAACGAGAAGAACAAATTCGTCACTATTTGAATCAACAACAAGAAATCAAACATCAAGAAGAAGTCATTGCAAAACTTCGCTCCTTTAATAGAGAAAAATCCATCAAACGTGCCGAAAGTCGCGAAAAAATGTTAAACAAAATAGAACGCATTGAAAAACCACAGGAAGAATCGTCTGGAATGCATATTCAATTAGAACCTTCCATTACAAGTGGAAATGATGTGTTAACAGTAACAGGACTTGCTAAATCGTTTTACCCACAAACACTTTTTACTAATTTATCCTTCGAAATTAAACGTGGTGAAAAAGTTGCTATTATTGGAAATAATGGTACTGGTAAAACAACGATTTTAAAAATAATTAATGGTATTGTACCATTGGATGCAGGCGAAATTAAACAAGGTGTTAAAGTGCATATCGCTTATTATGACCAGGAACATCAAGTATTACATCCAGAAAAAACATTATTTTCCGAAATACAAGATGCCTACCCATATATGAATAATACAAAAATTCGTAATACTCTTGCTGCTTTCCTCTTTACAGGAGATGATGTATTTAAGCAAATTAAGGACATTAGTGGTGGAGAACGAGGTCGTGTTTCATTAGCAAAACTTATGCTCTCCGAATCTAACTTTTTAATTTTGGACGAACCAACGAACCACTTAGATATTATGTCAAAAGAAATTTTGGAAAATGCAATTCGAAATTATACGGGAACTGTACTTTATGTATCCCATGACCGTTACTTTATCAATAAAACGGCTACAAAAATTTTAGATTTAACGAATGGTAAACTCATTCCTTACTTAGGAAATTATGATTACTATTTAGAACATAAAGAAAATATGGAACGTATTCATTTGCAAGGATTAGGTTATGGTGCAATAAATACTAATTCTTCTAGTAAAACAACTACGCTCCCATCAGAACCAGCATCCGTAGGAAAACAAGACTGGAAACAACAAAAAGAAGAACAAGCAAAACAACGTAAAAAACAAAATGACTTAAAACGTATGGAAGCTGAAATTGAACGACTAGAAGCTAGAAATGAAGAATTAGATGTATTACTAGCAGATGAAGCTGTCTATACAAATCATACAAAATTGTTGGAAGTAACTAAAGAAAAAGACGCGAATACAGAACGATTGTTAGAACTTATGGAAGAATGGGAAAATTTATGTAACTAAGCATAGGGGACAGGTTCCTTGACTCAAAAGTTATTTTGAGTCAAGGACCCTGTCCCCGTTTCTGTCCCCATTTCATCACTTCACAATATCCGCA
>CALASV010000070.1 GCA_937888895.1 uncultured Clostridia bacterium
ACACAACGAGATATTTATAATCCGTGGTCGATTCTTAATTTTTTAGATAGTAAAAAATATGAAACTTATTGGGCAAATACAAGTAGCAATCGTTTGGTTAGTAAGTTAATTAGAGAAGGAAATCGAAAAATTAAAGTAGCTTTTGAGCAATTATTAAGAGGAGAGTCCATACAATGTCCGATTGAGGAACAAATTATATATAGCCAAATGAAAGATAACGAAATAGCTGTTTGGAGTTTATTGGTAGCAAGTGGTTATTTAAAAGTACTAAGTTATGAAAAGATAGTGTTACTAAGTTCTGGAAAACGTCCAAAGTATGAATTAACTTTCACTAATTTTGAAGTAAAAAGTATGTTTCTTAGTATAGTACAAGATTGGTTTGATGAGGTAGAAGTAGATTATAGTGATTTTATCAAAGCACTTCTTTATGGAAATAAAAAAGAAATGAATATTTTTATGAATCGTATTACGATACAGATGTTTAGTTATTTTGATACTGGGAAAGGTCCTTTTGGAAAAGAACCAGAGAGATTTTATCATGGTTTTGTGCTAGGGCTTTTAGTGGAATTAAATGATACGTATGTCATCACTTCTAATCGAGAAAGTGGTTATGGCAGATATGATATTATGTTAGAACCAAAATGTACCAATCCTTTACAATATGATGCGATGATTTTAGAATTTAAAGTACATGATGCAGAAGAAGAACAAAATTTACAAGATACGGTAGCATCTGCACTAGCACAAATAGAAGAAAAGCAGTATGAAACGGTATTAATAGCAAAAGGGATTCCAAAAGAACGTATTCGAAAATATGGTTTTGCTTTTGAAGGGAAAAAAGTATTAATTGGCTAGTTTTTTTCGTTTTGTAATTAAATTGTTGGATTTTATTTTATGATACGAAGTCAATAAGTTAAAATTTATGTTAGTTATTTTAAGAACAAATTGGGGAAACACTGTTTCCCCAATTCAGAAAGGAAAGATGCCTTTAGGATTTGAACAATCCGAAAAGCTATATTTTGAACTATAAAATATTATGCTTGATGTTCTAATACCCATCGGAGCATATCTTCATAGTTCAAACTACCATCTGCTACTGCAAGAACCATTTCATATAATTCTTTTTGCGTGTACTTTAGTTCAATACCATTTAGTGCAAAAAATACAAGCATGGCATGTGTGCCAATGCGTTTATTACCATCTAACATACAATGATTTTTAATTAAACCGTATCCAAGTCGGGTTCCTTTTGCTTGGATTGTAGGATACAACTCCTCACCCGCAAATACTTGAAATGGTGCCTCAATTGCCGATTCCAATAAATTAAAATCTCTTACACCAATCATTCCACCAGTCTGTTCTATAAGTTGTGAATGGAGCATAAAAATCTGCTCTTTACTTAATTTTTTCATTTAGCAAGCACCTCATATGCTTCTTTATTCTTTGTAAGTAATTTTTTCGAAATTTCAAACACATCTTCATCGGATGCAATGGTATCGTCCTCTGCTTTACTAAAATCTATTACCAAATATCTTGGGGTATTATTCTTAAGAATAACCACGGAGCCAAGCTCATCTACCAATCTCGCAACCTTAGAAAAATTTTGATTTGCTTCTGTAATAGAAACCATAGTATTCGTATTAATTGTCATAAAAAACCTCCTAGCTTTATTTATATGTCTAGTATATCACTTATACTAGGATAAATTCAACCTATTTTAAGTAACGAATAAAAAATGTACTATTTTTAGATATAAAGTGATTCAGAAATATTTTTGTTAAAAATTTATATCTTTTTCTATCGTTTTTTGCTTTTTTGAAGTAGGATATTTTTCTTTCTTGTTTTCCTTAGTAACAGTATCTGTATCAGGAGATGGGCTCTCAGTTTCTAGTACAGTTACTTTTGGAGTAATGGTTGGATTTTTAGAACCATAAAGAAATTGTGTATCTTCAGAAAGTGTTACATAGGTCTGAAGTTGTTTTAAAGTACGATATTCTTTGGCTGTTTCGTTTAGGTTCTTTTCTTCCCCAAGGATATATTCTAATTGGGATTCTATTGCTTGTAATAATTCTGCTGTTTTAGCAATATCATAGCCAAGTGCTGTAATAGTTTGACATGCTTTTCGCCATTCATGAGCATATCCTCTTGTTTCATAATCTAATTCTGCAAGACTATGTTCAAATTCGTTATCTAAGGTATGTAAGATACTATCTGGTGTTATGATAGAAAGTAACAAATCTTGCATTATAATGGAAGCATCATAGTTGGATAGTTGATGTACGGGAAGATTCAGCTCTTTACCTAAGTACTGTAATAATTCGGAGAGCTGGTTTGCTTTTGCTTTGGATATGCAACGTTCTGGGTCTGTGCAAGGTGAAAAGGAAGGCTTCCATGGTTTATAGTAAGCGGCGAGATGCATCCCTTCAAAAAAAGAAAGAGAAGATACTTCAATTCCTAAGTCTAGTGATTTTAGAATATTTTTTAAAGAATGAGGCAGCTCTTTTCCTTGTAATTGTTCTTTTTTCTTTTGTATCATTTTTTCTGCCATACTCGTATATTTTTTCTCTAGATTTTGTTTCCATTCGTCTATGGTAGTTAATGGTTCTGGTATTGAAGTAGTGTGTCCTTTTAGAAAACAAATACAGTCGTTTGCTTCGTGATAGGTCAGTTCTTGATATTTTTTCTTTATTCGATAGAGAGGATTCTTTTGTAGAGCAAGATATAATTCTCTCCGTTGAGAAGCAGTCATAGGAAATAACGTTGCACGATTGATTGCAATTTCTTTTGCAGTAACAGGAGCTAGATAGGCATCCGTAATTCCAAGGTCTTTCATGTGTTCTTGTAACTCTTGAAACTGTTCTAACAGTTCTTTTAACTGTTCTAACCCTTCTCGATGTTGCTTTTCTTCTTGCACCTTCTTTTTTAGATGGGAATATTCGGCACCTACACGATGTAATTGTTTCTTTAATTCTGTTTTGGTATTAATTTCATAAGCATGAAGAAGTTGTATCGTTTCAGATAATCGTGCTATTTTCCATTCAGTAGATGGAGAACTAGTAACCGTTATATTTTTATTATTAGAGAAAGTCTGTTGAAGCAACTGAAGAAGTTGGATTGCTTTTAATAATAACAGTTCTAATTCCGTTCTTCGTCTACCAGAGTTGGTATAGCGACTGACATAAATGGAAGGAGTGGTAGGTTGTGAGAAAGTAGGTTGTGTTGTCTTTCTCTTTTCCTTTGGTATTGTTTGTTCGAGAGGTACTTCTTGAAAATATTCTAAAATAGAAGATTTGGTATAGTCTTTCCCTAGTCCAACATCACGGCAACGATGGTCTTTTTTTGGAGTATAATAGGTGAAATGATGTTCGGTTTCTCGTAGAGTATAACCACACTGTGCCATTTTTTCTAAAAAATCTTCATAGGTACTAGCACGTTCTAACTGCATCGCAATATCCTCTCGCATAGCTTGTTTCCATGATTTTCCTTGTTGCACTAAATTCCATTCTTCTTTATTCATAGACTTGGTATGATTCGGAGAAAGAAGGATAGGAAGCTGATATTTTTGAGAAAGTCGGTCCGATAATTCTCTCGCTTTTTTCAGTGTTTCCATTGTGTCTACATATTTATGATGTCCATCTAAAGCATAACTCGATTGTACAATATGCGTATGGGGATGTGCTTTATCTAAATGGGTCGCAAGAACGGCTGCAAATTGTAATTCCATCGCTTCTTCTAATTCTTCCATAAATTCTTTACTGATTTGATGAATGAGATGTGGGTCTATATCATAACCACAAACATATTTGGGAGGAAACGATAATACCCACATATAACAAGTACGTACTTTTGTAGTTCGTTCCTGCAGAAAAGAAATGGTATCTCCATTCTCATCATGGTAGATAGGAGAGGTTTCGTCATGAATCATAGCACCCGTAGCATCCAAAAGAGGGTGTCCCTGTTCATCTAATTTGGCCCGAAGTAAGGTTTTCACTCGATAACGTTTGCCAGCATGTTCGGAATGTCCATTGCGATAATAGCTATCAGAACATCGTTGAAAAACTTCTTTCGCTAAATCTACTTTACAATGATGACCACTTACTAAGACTTCGGTTTCTTCATCTTCTGCAAATGTTGTAGTTTTCCATGGATTTTCAGTGTATTT
>CALASV010000071.1 GCA_937888895.1 uncultured Clostridia bacterium
CTATAGGCGTATTAAGTAGTGGTGGAGATGCACCTGGAATGAACGCTGCCATTCGTGCAGTAGTGCGTACTGCTTTAGCAAATGGATTGAAGGTAAAAGGTATTCATCGTGGATATTCTGGTCTTTTAGATGAAGACATTACAGAAATGAATGCGAAAAGTGTATCTGATATTATTCAGCGTGGTGGTACTATTTTATATACGGCTCGTTGTCCAGAGTTTATGACAAAAGAAGGTCAGGATAAAGGTGCATACATTTGTAGAAAGCATGGTATTGATGGTCTTGTTGTTATTGGTGGTGATGGTTCGTTTAATGGTGCAAAGAAGTTATATGAGAGAGGAATTAATACTATCGGTGTTCCAGGAACAATTGACCTTGATATTGCTTGTACAGAATATACGATTGGTTTTGATACAGCAGTAAATACAGCAATGGAAGCAATTGATAAGGTTCGTGATACTTCCACTTCTCATGAGCGTAGTAGTATTATTGAAGTAATGGGTCGTCATGCAGGTTATCTTGCTCTTTGGTCTGGTATTGCAAATGGTGCTGAAAATATTTTAATTCCAGAAGATGGATATGATGAACAAGAAATTATTGACAATATTATTGAAAGAAAGCGTGCTGGTAAGAAACATCATATTATTATCAATGCAGAAGGTGTTGGTGATTCTTATGGTATGGCAAAGAGAATGGAAGAAGCAACTGGTGTAGAAACAAGAGCAACCATTATCGGTCATATTCAAAGAGGTGGTAGCCCAACAGCAAAAGACAGAGTATATGCTTCTGCAATGGGTGCAAAAGCCGTAGAGCTTTTATGTGAAGGTAAGTCTAATAGAGTAGTTGCTTATAAGTATGGTGAATTTGTAGATTATGATATTGAAACTGCATTAAGTATGAAGAAACAGCCAGACCCATTCCTTGTAAGTATGGCAAAGAAACTTTCTAGATAAGAAAGATTGAATGAATAAAAAATTTTAACTAATTATGCCGATAATTCTTCTATCTAACTAAATAGGTGGTAAGATGCATCGGCATAAATTATGTAATAGTTTTGTGATATGTATTGTAATGGAGGAAGTATGGAAAGAAGAGATAAAATCAATTATTATTTAGATTTAGCTGATGTAGTATCCAAAAGAGGTACTTGTTTGCGTAGAAGATATGGTGCAGTGATTGTAAACAATGATGAGGTAATTTCTACAGGATATGTAGGAGCACCAAGAGGAAGAAAAAATTGTAGCGATGTTGGTTTTTGTATTAGA
This sequence comes from uncultured Clostridia bacterium, assembly GCA_937888895.1. Classification (GTDB taxonomy): domain Bacteria; phylum Bacillota; class Clostridia; order Lachnospirales; family Lachnospiraceae; genus SIG299. The sequence continues at coordinate 1,266 of CALASV010000071.1, forward strand.
CAGAAAATGAATATTCCAAGAGGAGAACGCTATGAGTTATGCCGTAGTGTTCATGCAGAAGCAAATGCTATTATTAGTGCAGAACGCGAAAAAATGATTGGAAGTACATTGTATTTAGCTGGTAGAGAAGTAAGTACTGGAGAATATGTAGAAAATTCTAATAGTTGTTCGATGTGTAAAAGAATGATTATCAATGCTGGTATTAGTCAAGTAGTTGTTCGTGATACAGAAGACAGTTATCGAGTAATCAATGTACAAGACTGGATTGATAATGATGAATCATTAGAAGGAAGTCTTGGATATTAAAAAATAAGAAGGTAGTTTGGAAGAAGGTTTTTCCAAACTACCCTTTGTTTTTAGTAAAATTATTTTATTTGTGTTGCTGTACGAAATTGAATAATATATTCTAAAAGTTCTATAATTTCTTTTGACATAGTATCTTTTGTTTTTCCACCAAAATAAGCACAAATATAGTTATGAGTATCAGCCCCTTTTACTATTGTAATTAAGCAGTTTCCAGCGGCGTTTGTTGTACCAGTTTTTCCGCCGATTGTCTGAAATAAAGGACTATGGTAAATGTCTGGTTTGGAAAGAAATGGATGTGAATTTTGTATTATTGTTTCAGGCATTGTATTAGTTGCAGGTACAATATAAGTTGGCTTTGCAATCATTTCTTGAATGAAAGGGTATTTTAGAGATTCTATTGCAATCGTAAGCATATCCATGGCTGTACTTTGAATATTCGAAAAGCCATCTCCAATGTCTAGTCCAATCGCATTATCTACAACTGTATTTTTAAGTTGTAGTTGTTCTATTTTTTCATTCATTTGAATTATAAATTCCTCAATCGAACCAGCAGTTCCTTCTGCAATTGTATTTGCAGCATCTCCAAAGGAACGAACAAGTAATAAATTGAGCCAAACTTCTAAAGAATAAGTAGTTCCAACAGGAACACCAAATTTAGCAACTCCACTAGAGATACTTTGAAAAACAGGTTCACTTAAAGTAAGTTGTTTTTGTGCATCACATAAGTCAAGACCTACCATAGCCGTTAATAACTTTATTGTACTAGCTGGATAAAGTTGTAGTTCTGGCTGATAAGCTCCTTCATCTGGCTGATGGTGTTCTCACGGCCGGTGGGCATGTGCTTGGAGATGTAGGGGATCTCTGCCCAGATGACAAGGCCCTTCTCGTCGCACAGATCGTGTAAAAGTAGGAGGAAGCTGTTCCACAGAAAAACTACAATATAGATTTGGCGTAATAGAAATGGTAGGATTTATTGTTGGTGTGATTGTATTTGTAATTATTGCTATTGTTGGAGTAGCTATATGGATAGTTGGTTCTATTGTTGGTGTAGTGGTATGTACTACAGGTGGTTGCGTTAGGATAGGTATAGTTATTTGCTCTAGTTTTTTTGTGGTGATTGGCGTATTTTCTAGTTTTAATGTAGGAGTAATAATAAGAGAATTACTTTGTGTTGGGTTATTATTGTTAGGCAATATAAAATGACAAAGAGCAAAAGTAAGTCCAATTGCAAGTGTTATGTATAGTAGTTTTGTTATAATTTCTGTAAAGAAGTTAGTAAAATTAGGTGTATTTGTATTTCTTTTTCTTTTGGAAGGCATATTCAATTTCTCCTGTTATGTATTAGTGTAATAGTATTAAAAATTTCTTAGACAAATATAGTATATTTAACCAAAAATAAAAAGTAAAGATTTACTTGAAAAAAAAGAATATTTAGTGCATAATAAGGAACTGTTCATGTAGCTCTTAGCATTTACTGCTAAGAGCGTAAGAAAATGTGACACAAAGCAAAAATCCATTTGCAAAGCAAATTTAAGATGGATTTTTGCTAGTTACTGGAACGAAGTGAACAGTAACCAATAAGAAAGGAAATCATTATGACAGAGCAGTTTTCAAGAATAGAAGCGTTAGTAGGCGAAGATGGAATGCATCGTTTACAGCAAGCAACTGTTGCTATATTTGGTGTTGGTGGTGTTGGTGGCTTTGCAGTAGAAGCATTAGTAAGAAGTGGCATCGGTACATTTGATTTAATTGATAATGATGTTGTGTCTGTATCTAATTTAAATCGTCAAATTATTGCAACGGTTGATACGATAGGGCGTAGTAAAGTAGAAGTGATGAAGGAACGTATTCTTTCTATCAATCCAGAGGCGAAAGTTCGAGTTCGTCAAAGCTTTTTTCTTCCAGAAAAGAAGGAAGAATATGATTTTCGTGAGTATTCTTATGTGATTGATGCTGTAGATACGGTAACTGCGAAAATTGCGATTATTCAATTTGCAAAAGAAGCAGGAGTACCTGTCATTAGTAGTATGGGAACAGGGAATAAGTTAAATCCAATGGAATTAGAAGTCGTCGATATTTCAAAAACTTCGGTTTGTCCTTTGGCAAAGGTGATGCGAAAGGAGTTAAAAGATAGGGGAATTAAAGATGTGAAAGTGGTTTATTCAAAGGAGCAACCGATTATTCCAAAATTTTCATTAGAAGAAGTAGACCCTGTAGCAAAACGTCGTGGTACACCGGGAAGTACAGCATTTGTACCTTCGGTTGCTGGTTTAATTATTGCATCAGAAGTAATCAAAGATTTGATAGCGTAGAGGAGTTAATCGGATATTCGTAATCTAGGCTTACTCATAACCGAATCAAATAAGTCTCCAATCCACCATTTAGTGTTTTACATGACCACAGTAGAGGATTTATTTGATTTGCTTAAATTACAAAAGTGAATGATAGAAGGAAAGAGAGGAAAATACAAAAAAGATACTGATATATGAAAGATTTAACAAAAGGACCAATTTTAACAACATTACTTCGTTTTGCAGTACCAACTTTTTTTGGTAGTTTATTTCAATTGTTTTATTCATTAACAGACACAAGAATTGTTGGAACATATTTAGGGGAACAAGCATTGGCAGCAGTGGGTGGTTCTGCTATTTTATGTAATTTAATGATAAGTTTTATGAATGGTATGACAATTGGTTTTACTGTACCAATGTCACGATTTTATGGTGCGAAAAACTATGATTCGTTACGAAAAGCATTTGCCTCGGCTGTTTGTATGGGGTTAATCATTTGTACTACACTTGTAACAATAGTGCAGTTGTTTATGGATAGTTTATTAGAGTTTATGCAAATGGAAGAATATTTGAGAGCAGATGCGAAAAGTTATTGTACGACATTGATTTTTGGTATGTTTTTTACATTTGCTTATAATATAGGTGCTTCTTCTTTACGAGCATTAGGAAATTCATTGACACCATTATTTTTACTCATTTGTTCTAGTTTTTTGAATGTTGGAATGGATATTTATTTTATTAGTAAGTTACAATTAGGTGTATTCGGTGCAGCATTAGCGACAGTATTAGCACAAGGTGTTTCGGCTACGCTTTGCTTAACTTATATGTGGAAAAAATATTCTATCTTACATTTTAAAGTACAAGATATGAAACTAGAAGCACCTATTGTAAAAGAATTGTTAGCATCAGGTTGTTCGATGGCATTTATGAGTTCTTTAGTACAAACAGGTACATTGATGTTACAAACAGCTATCAATGGTCTTGGACAGAATGTAGTAGTAGCACATACTGCTGCCAGAAAAGTGACTGAAATTTTTATGATGGCATTTGGTATTACTGGAAATGCAATGTGTACATTTACAGGACAAAATGTCGGCGCAAAGAAATATGACCGTGTGCCCAAAATAATGAAG
>CALASV010000072.1 GCA_937888895.1 uncultured Clostridia bacterium
ATTTACATGAAATGAATCTTTATCCATGTGCATATAGTATGACATTTAATGTAACGAAGTCACAGGATAGTGAAAAACTTCGTTTGAATGCCATTTTGAATCAGCGTTCGCAAGATATTTTAGCAGCAAATAACTGGAATGTTTGTCAATATGCAGTGCTAGTACATATGTTAGCACAAGTTTGTGATATGGAAGTAGGGGAATTAGTTCATGTGATTGCAGATGCACATATTTATGACCGTCATGTGCCAATTATTCGTGAGTTAATTGAACGTCCAACTTATCAGGCACCAAAGTTTTGGTTAAATCCAGACATCCATGATTTTTATCAGTTTACAAGAAATGATGTGAAATTAGAAGATTATGTGACTGGACCACAGATTGAACATATTCCTATTGCTGTGTAATTGCATAGATTGTGATAGTAGTGTGCAGTTATAAGTTAGTAGAGAAGTGATTATAAATATCTGCTTAACAAGAAATGGAGAATAGTATGAATTTAATTGTAGCAGTAGATAAAAATTGGGCAATTGGTTATCAAAACGACTTATTAGTTAGTATTCCCGCAGATAAAAAATTTTTCCGTCAGGAAACAACAGGTAAGGCAATTATTATGGGACGGAAGACATTAGAAAGTTTCCCAAATGGACAACCACTAAAAAATCGTAAGAATATTGTAATTACAAGAAAAAAGGATTATCAATGTAAAGATGCGATTGTCGTACACAGTGTAGAAGAAGCACTTGAGGCTGTGAAAGATGTAAAGTCGGAAGATATTTATGTCATTGGTGGTGGAGAAATTTATAAACAAATGCTTCCTTACTGTGATTTGGCACATGTGACAAAAATTGATTATTCATATCAGGCAGATACTTATTTCCCTAATTTAGATGAATTAGAAGATTGGGAACTAACAGGTGTTTCCGAGGAACAGACTTATTATGATTTGGTTTATGAGTTCTGTCGATATGAACGCAAAAAGTAAAATGGCGTAATGTCGTCAAAATTTAGGAGGAAATTATGAATATTAGAGTTGAAAAAACAACTACTCCAAAGGCCTTGCCTACAAAAGACAATCCATTGACCTTCGGAACAATTTTTACAGACCACATGTTTATTATGAACTATGAGACAGGAAAAGGTTGGTTTGACCCAAGAGTTGTCCCATATCAGCCGATTTCTTTACAACCATCTTGTATGGTATTCCATTATGGACAGGAAATGTTTGAAGGTTTAAAGGCATACAAAGCAGAAGATGGAAGAACATTATTATTCCGTCCTGATATGAATGCAAAGAGAACAAATAATACAAATAAGCGATTATGTATTCCAGAAATTCCAGAAGAAGATTTTATTGAAGCTGTAAAGGCAGTAGTAAAGGTAGATGAAGCTTGGGTACCAGAAAAACCGGGTACATCGTTATATATTCGTCCATTTATTATCGCAACTGACCCATTTTTAGGAGTACGTCCATCGAATACTTATTTATTTATGATTATTTTATCTCCAGTAGGTGCATATTATCCAGAAGGATTAAATCCAGTTAAGATTTGGATTGAAGATGACTATGTTCGTGCTGTAAGAGGTGGTATTGGTGAAGCAAAAACAGGTGGTAACTATGTAGCTTCTATGGCAGCACAGTTAAAGGCACATGACGAAGGATATTCTCAAGTGCTTTGGTTAGATGGTGTAGAACGTAAGTATATTGAAGAAGTAGGAGCAATGAATATTTTCTTCAAAATTAATGGAAAAGTATTGACTCCAATGTTAAATGGTAGTATCCTTCCAGGTATTACAAGAAATACAACAATTGAACTTTGTAAAGAATGGGGCTACGAAGTAGAAGAACGTAGAATTTCTGTAGATGAACTTTATGAAGCGAGTGTAAATGGTACATTAGAAGAAGTATGGGGAACAGGAACAGCAGCCGTTATTTCTCCAGTAGGTCATTTAAGATTCCAAGACCAAGTAATGCAAATTCAAGATGGTGGTATTGGTCAGTTAAGTCAAAGACTTTATGATACTGTAACAGGTATTCAGCTTGGTAAAATTGCAGATACAAAGGGCTGGGTAGTAGAAGTAAAATAATAACAATGTAGATAAAGGGTGTCGGAAATAGGTATTAAGCCCAATATACTAGGCTATTTTCCGACATCCTCTTTTGTATGTAGAAAAATAGTGAGTGCAAAAAAATAAGGAGGATGTTATGAGCGAAGTAAATTATATGGTAGAGCAGTTAGAAGCATTAGTAAATATTCCAAGTCCATCTGGTTTTACAAAGCAGGCGATGGCTTATGTAGAGCAACAAGCAAAAGAGTTTGGCTTTGAATGTAGTTATTTAAGAAAAGGTGGCTTAGTTATTCATGTACCCGGTACAAATCCAACAAAAGAAAGAGTGATTGGTTTATCTGCCCATGTAGATACATTAGGTGCGATGGTGCGTTCTATCAATAGCAACGGAACACTTCGTTTTGTTTCCATTGGTGGTTATATGATGCAGACTGTAGAAAGTACATATTGTAAAGTGCATACAAGAAGTGGAAAAACATATACAGGTACTATTTTAACAAAAGCCCCATCGGTTCATGTATTTGATAATGCGAGAGGTATGGAACGTGAGGAAAAAAATATGGAAGTGCGTTTGGACGAAGTAGTAACAAAGAAGGAAGATGTATTAGCTCTTGGCATTGATACAGGAGATTTTATTAGCTTTGACCCTTGCTTTGTTGCTTGTGAAAGTGGTTATATTAAATCCAGACATTTAGATGATAAAGCTTCGGTAGCCGTATTACTTGCATTTTTAAAGCATATACATGATACAAAGCAGTATCCAGAGTGTGATGTAAAGATTGTAATTTCTGGTTTTGAAGAAATTGGCTTTGGTGCAAGTTATCTTCCAGAAGAAATTACAGAATTTATTGCGATAGATATGGGAGCAGTAGGAGAAGATTTAGCAGGTGATGAAAGAAAAGTTTCGATTTGTGCAAAAGATTCTTCTGGTCCTTATGATTATGAAATGACAAGCAAGTTAATTGCAATTGCAAAAGAAAAGAAGTTAGATTATGTAGTAGATGTATTCCCACACTATGGTTCGGATGTTTCTGCTGCCTTAAAAGGTGGAAATAATATTTGTGGTGCGTTAATTGGTCAGGGTGTGCAGGCTTCTCATAATATAGAACGTACACATCGACTTGGATTGAAGAATACATTAGAATTGTTGAAAGGTTATGTATTAGAAGCATAATATATAATCTTGAAAGGAAAATGATATGTTAGTAAATTTATTTGAAAGTCAAATGAGTCTTTTAGCTACGATTGGAATTTTATTTGCTTTCTTTACAACAGTAATACTGTTATGGAAATGCAAAGATAAACTTCCAAGAGACTTAGGTAGAGATTTTGCAGTAGATGGAAAACTTTCTGCTGGAAAACCAAGAGGAGCAGGATTTTTATTTGTACTTATTTTTGCAGTAGCATCGCTTTTGTTTGCTCCAATTGAAGTGGAATGGATTATCTATTTGTTGTTAGTATCAGCCTCTATGATGACAGGATTTTTAGATGACTGTTCTAGAAATCCTTGGGGTGAGTATAAAAAAGCATTACTTGATTTGTTAATTTCTGTTATGGTAGCAGTTACTTATATTAACTATCATGGAACCAAAGTAGCATTTTTAATTACAGATGCAACAATCGAACTTCCTGTTCCTGTATTTGCTTTGTTAGCAGTGATTTTAGTATGGGCATCTATCAACGTAACAAATTGTGCTGATGGTGTTGATGGTTTGTCTGCTACATTAACGACAATTACATTATTATCGTTCTATATTTTAAATACGATTTTAGAACAAGCAAATACATTTAACTATTTATTATTGTTATTTATGGCATGTTTACTTGGTTATTTGTGGCATAACGCAACACCAAGTACAATGCTTATGGGCGATGCAGGTTCTCGTGCCATGGGAACATTGATAGCGATTGCAGCACTTGTTTCTGGAAGACCATTTGTTTATCTCTTATTTGCCGTTATACTTATGGTAGATGGTGGGATTGGTTTGATAAAAGTAGCATTACTTCGATTTTTGAAGATTAGAATTTTAAAGAATACAAGAACTCCATTACATGACCATGTAAGAAAAGTATCTGGATGGTCAAATACACAAGCAGTATTTCGCTTTGCAATTATTCAAGTGGTAGTTTCGGCAGCAGTGATTTATATGGTAATTGTTAAATAATAGTTTGAGCTGTTCTGATACATTAGTTTATCAGAACAGCTCATTTTTTTAAGAGTATTCTGCAATCTGGCTGACACCAACATAAAGAGCAGAAATTTTATACCAAGTATTAAATCCGACAATACCATCTGGTGTTAAGTCAAAAATCTCTTGGAAGGTGCGTACAGCTTCAGCAGTATCTTCTCCAAAAATTCCGTCTGCTGCTGTTTTTGGAATAAGAGGGTAAGCATTACTAATAACATTTAGTTGTTCTTGAATTGTGCGAACACTATTGCCACGAGAACCAATTCTAAGAGCAGCACCGGGATAGGAAGATGGAATACCAGAAATTTGTTCGGTAGAATTGATATACATATTGTTGCCATAATAATTTCTTAAAATTTGAATAGGAGTGTATCCTTGGTCACCTAATGCTTTACTTCCCCATTGTGTCATAAGTCCCGGACAAGAAACCTGTCTACCGTCACAATATTGTGTTAAAATGGGCTGTTTTACGTTTGGACGAGAAAGATAATTATTAAAAATGTTATCAACTGCTTCGTCAATCGTATCAAAAATATTTCTCTCTGGAATCCATTTGTGGTCATAAGCTGTGGAGGAAGTAATCGTAAAATCGTAACCTCTAGAACGATACCATTCTGTATAAACTCGATTTAATGTAAATGATTGTATTGCAAGAATATTGGCGTATATCGTAGATTGTGGCCATGTAGCATAAATTTCACTAGAAGCTACATTTTTAATATAATCTCGATAACGAACTGTATAATTTCTTGCACGAGTATTATTTGGTGTACCATCGTGTACAATAATATATTCTGGAATAACAACCTCCGGCAAAACAATTTCGCCAGAGGTTATTGTTTCTTTGACTTCTGGAATGTATAAATAAGGAGGACCAAATTATTATATGACTAATGAATCCAATCTAAGAACCATATAATGTATGTTCTGGAATAGAAAATTCTTCGACACTATTAGGAAGACCTGTAGCACTTGGTAGTAACTGTGCACGTTGCTTTGCGGTTACATCAGCAAGAATTTCAGCACCAGAAATGAGGATAGGTTCGTATCCTTCAGCAGAAATATTTAATATATATTCACTATAAGGTCTTAAATCATTGGTAGCAGTTAAACTAAGTTCTACGGGAGGAGCAGGAAGATAGATAAAAGGAGTAAAACCAGAAGAATCCGTTTGAATTTGTTCAATGACTCGTTCAGGTTCGTTTAAGGTAGAAATAGAAACAGTAGCATTAGCAATAGGTAAATTCGTTGTAATATCTGTTAATTCGGCTTGAAAACCACCTCTAGTTTCAGATTGCGTTTCTGTAGTTATAGGAAAGATAATAGAACGCATGAAAACTCCTAAAAAGAACATATTATGATTAGTATATGTGGGAGAAAAAGAAAAAGTACTATAAGAGAAGGAAACTTTAAGTATATTATATATAAAAAAGCAATAGGCTTTTTAAAATGAAGTATGTTATAATGAATTTAAGTTTGATTTTATGGCAAAAAAAATCTTGACAGATAGTAGTACTTATGGTAAACTATCTGAGGTCAGACGAAAAATCGTCTAAATTTAAGAAGTAGAGTATCCACTCTCACCTTTAACGCTATATGCTGTGAACAGGTTGATTATTTTCTAAGTGAATAAGTACAATGTTGTCATGTATTGTGCAAAAATAGAAAGTAAAGGATAATCTAGCTTCTTAGATTATCCTTTTTTTGTGAGATAAGCGAGAGGGAGTGCTTATCTTAAATGAAAAGTCTATGTATTTATCGATGGAGGTGCAGAACTATTAGCGAATTAATGATTAATGAACAAATCAGAGACAAGGAAATCCGTTTAATTGGAGAGAATGGCGAGCAATTAGGTATTATGTCCGCAAAGGACGCTTTAAAGATAGCAAAGGATGCTGAGTTAGATTTGGTAAAAATTGCCCCAACAGCAAAGCCGCCGGTTTGTAAAATTGTAGATTATGGTAAGTACCGCTATGAAATGGCGAGAAAAGAAAAGGAAGCCAAAAAGAAGCAGAAGGTCACTGAAGTAAAGGAAATTCGCTTATCACCAAACATTGATGATAATGATTTGAATACAAAAGCAAATCAGGCTAGAAAGTTCATTACAAAGGGAGATAAGGTGAAGGTAGCACTTCGTTTTCGCGGAAGAGAAATGGCTCATATGGCAACCAGTAAGCAGATTCTGGATAGCTTTTTTGAGAAGATTTCTGATGTTGCAGTAATCGAAAAGCCTGCTAAAATGGAAGGTAGAAGCATGATTATGTTTCTTGGAGAAAAGCGTTAGTTAATTGCGAAAAGCATTAAGAAAAGAAAACAACAGTTAAATTGTTAGATATTGAGGAGGAAGAAACGATGCCTAAGGTAAAAACAAGTAAAGCAGCAGCAAAGCGTTTTACAATGACTGGTACAGGAAAGTTAAAGAGAATGAAGGCTGGTAAGCAGCACATCCTCACAAAGAAGTCTAGAAAGACAAAGAGAGATCTTAGAAAAGCAACTATGATGGACAAGACAAACGAAAAGAATATGAAGAAGATTTTACCATATTTATAAGATTGGTGTAAGGAGGGAAAAGGACAATGGCAAGAGTTAAAGGCGGAATGAACGCTAAGAAAAAGCATAATAGAGTATTAAAGCTCGCAAAAGGTTATAGAGGTTCTAGAAGTAAACAGTATAGAGTAGCAAAACAGTCCGTAATGAGAGCATTAACATCTTCTTACGCTGGTAGAAAAGAAAGAAAGAGACAGTTCAGACAGTTATGGATTGCAAGAATTAACGCAGCTGCTAGAATGAATGGTCTTTCTTACAGCAAGTTTATGTATGGCTTAAAGGTTGCTGATGTTCAGGTAAATAGAAAGATGTTAGCTGAATTAGCAGTAAATGACCCAGCAGCTTTCACAGCACTTGCAGAAGTAGCAAAGAGCAAATTAGCTTAAGATTGAAAATGGATAATAAAAGGATATCATTCAGAATTTTCTGGATAATATCCTTTTTTCTATCTTAGAAAAAATTAAGAAATAATATGGAGAACTAGAAAATATGAAATATAAAGTTGCCATATGTGATGATAATGAAGTAGATGCACAGTTTGTTTTATCTATATTAAATAGTTGGGCAAAAGAACATCAAATTTTACTACAAACAGAATGCTTTTCTTCAGCAGAAAGTTTTCTTTTTTATTATGCTGAAGATAAAACATTTGATATTCTTTTACTAGATATTGAAATGGGAGAACTAGATGGTGTAGAAATGGCAAGACGGATTCGAAGAGACAATGAAACAGTGCAAATTGTATTTATTACAGGATATTCGGAGTATATTGCAGAAGGATATGAAGTATCAGCTTTACATTATTTAATGAAGCCAGTAAAACAAGAAAAGTTATTTGATGTGTTGGATAGGGCAACCAAAAAATTATTCCAAAATGAAAAATGTTTAAATCTAACCTTATCTGGAGAAATGGTTCGCATCCCTTTTTATGAAATACGTTATTTAGAAGTGCATCAAAATTATGTTACTATTTATGGAAAAGAACAATACAAGATAAAACGTACGCTTGGAGAATTTGAAAAAGAATTAGATGAACGATTTGTAAGAGTAGGACGAGCGATGATAGTCAATTTATCCTATATTACTAGAGTGACCAAAACAGAAGTGTATCTTTCTACAAAAGAAAAATTACCATTACCAAGAGGAGCGTATGAACCACTCAATCGAGCAATTATTTCTTATATATAAGGAGTTAGTATGTCATTTTTTTCAAAACAAGTAGATAAAAGAATTGCCACATATCAAAGAGAGTTAATTGAAACGCATTATCAAGAAGTAGAGACGATGTATAAGCAAATTCGTGGTTGGAGGCATGATTATCGAAATCATATTCAAACAATGAAAGTACTTGCATCAAATGGAGATATGGAAGCAATTAAAGCATATTTAGAAGAGTTAGATAATGATTTGAGTACGGTAGATACTGTTGTAAAAACAGGAAACGCAATGGCAGATGCGATTTTAAATAGTAAAATTTCTCTTGCAAAGTCAAAGGAAATTGAGGTAAAAGTAGATGCTCATATTCCTGTGAAATTAAAAATGTCGGAGTTAGATTTGTGTGTCATTATTGGAAATTTGTTTGATAATGCAATTGAAGCAAGTATACCTTTGCCAAAAGAACAGAGAATGATTCGCGTGTATATGGATATGAAAAATACACAATTATATATTTCTTTTACTAATTTTACTGCATCAAAGAAAATGAAAAAAGTAGGAAATAAATTTTTTACAACAAAAGGTGAAGGTCATGGATTTGGATTAGTTCGTATTGATAATATAGTAGAACGTCTTGACGGATATCTTAGCCGTAATAGTGAAGATGGAGCATTTACAACAGAAATTTTAATTCCACAAATATAAAAGTTTGCAATTCATCACCTAATTGGAACAATTCGTCCCCAAACAAACACAGGGGGCGATTTTTTTGTTAAGATGTCTAAAGGAAAGGACGGTGAGTTTCGTGAAAAACGAAAAAGAAAGAGAGAAAAAAGAAAAGACATCAAAGCCAAAGTATAATATGTGGCAAAATACAGTATATATGATTTCACTTGCATGGAATTTAAAGGAGAAAAAAGTAGTAGTACTTTGTTTCCTTACAGCTTGTCTTGCAGTAATGAACAATATTATCAATTTGTATATTTCTCCTATCATATTATCTGTCGTAGAAAGAAAAGCACCAATATCAGAATTATTACTTACGATTGCATTTTTTATTGGGAGTATGATGTTGGTATGTGCAAGTTCTGCTTATGTAAATGCGAATGTACTATTTGGCAGAATTACAATACGACTTGGTATTATCAATTTAATCAATAAAAAGTCAGCAACAACTTCGTATGCTAATGTAGAAGATGAAGCGTTTATAAAATTACGTAGTAAAGCATCTGAGGCTACTGGTGGAAATTTTAGTGCAACGGAAGCTATTTGGGGGACGCTTACTTCCTTATTAGAAAATAGTATTGGTTTTGTTATTTATGTATTGCTATTAACAACAGTACAACCAGTTCTTTTACTTGTCATTTTAATTACAACTGTACTTAGTTATTTTATAAACAATGCTTGTAGTAATTATGAATATCAACATAGGGAAGAAGAAGCGGAGTATGTACAGAAAATAAGTTATGTGATAAATCAAGCAAATGATTGGAGTGCAGCAAAAGATATTCGTATTTTTGGTCTTCGTTTTTGGCTAGAAGAACTTGGTGCAAAAGCAATGGATGCTTATATTGCATTTCATAGAAAAGCACAAGGCGTTTATCTTTGGGCAAAAATAGCAGATGTTGTGTTATCTTTTTTACGAAATGGTGTGGCGTATGCTTATTTAATTGCACTTGTTTTGTCAGGAGAATTAAGTGCCTCTGAATTTCTTTTATTATTTTCTGCTGTTAGTGGTTTTACTGGATGGGTTTCTGGAATTTTAGGTCAGTTACATACATTATATAAACAAAGTTTAGAGATTTCTATTATACGAGAATGCTTGGAATATCCAGAACCTTTTTCTTTTGAAGATGGTGAAGCTTTGGTAGCAGAAGAAGGAAAATCTTATGAAATTACATTAGAACATGTGACATTTCGTTATCCAAATGCTGAAAAAGATACATTAACAGATATCAATTTAGTATTGCATTTTGGAGAAAAATTAGCAATCGTTGGATTAAATGGTGCGGGTAAAACAACATTGATAAAATTGATGTGTGGATTTTTAGACCCAACGAAAGGGCGAGTGTTATTAAATGGAGTAGATATTAAAACATATAATCGTAAGGATTATTATAAATTATTTTCTGCTGTATTCCAACAATTTTCTGTATTTGCAGGAACAGTTGCGACAAATGTTGCACAAACAGAAGATAATATTGATATGGAACGAGTAAAACAATGTATAGAAAAAGCGGGATTAAGTAAAAAAATAGAATCTATGCCAAAAAATTATGAAACTTATTTAAATCGAGAAGTATATGAGGATGCAATGATGTTATCAGGTGGTGAAACACAACGATTGATGTTAGCTCGTGCCCTTTATAAAGATGCACCATTTGTTATTTTAGATGAGCCAACGGCAGCACTTGACCCAATTGCAGAATCCGAGATGTATCAAAAATATAATGAAATGACAAAAGGAAAATCATCTGTCTATATTTCTCACAGATTAGCCTCCACTCGTTTTTGTGACCGTATTATTCTTATTGAAGGTTCTGCTATTTTAGAAGAAGGTACGCATCAACAATTGATGGAACAAGAGGGAAGATATGCAGAACTTTTCGCAGTACAAAGCAAATATTATGAGAAAGGGGAAGAAGGAAATGAAGGATAAAATTTCTTGGAAAGAAATACTTTGGTTGAATTATCGTGCTTTTTTGGTATTTTATAAACAATATCCACAAATGATGCTTTCTCGTATTATTTGTGTGATATGGATGGCATTAACACCTTATATTAGTATTTATTTATCGGCTTTGCTTATTGAGGAACTTGCAGGGGAAAGAAATGCTCAAAAACTAAAGGAGTTAGTTATCATTACGTTAATATCGACCGTAGGAATTTCTTTAGTTTCCGCTTTTTTAAGCAAATGGAGAGATATACAAAATGCTGGTGCATGGTTAAAGTTAGAAGAAATTGTTGCAAAAAAATTGTTTCAAATGGATTTTGTTCGTATTGATGATGCGAAAATGCATGAATTACTTTCTTTAATTAGGCAAAATCAGAATGGTGGATGGGGAATATATCGTGTGATAGACCATTGTGAAGAAATGACTTCTGCTATTTTGACATTATTTGGTGGTATTACATTAACAATATCATTATTTACAAGTAAAGTACCTGAAAATGCAGGTGTTTATGTCGTATTAAATCAACCATTATTTATTGTATTAGTTGTTGTAGTTATGTTGCTAGTAACATATATTGCTCCTATGCTATCAAATAAAGCAGGTAGTTATTGGGCAAAAAATGCAGATTCTCATAGATTTGGAAATCGTTTATTCCGCTATTTTGGATATTTAGGACATAAGAATGAGTTAGCAATGGATATGAGAATATATCGACAAGATTTAATATGTGATAAATATAATCAAAATAAAGAGGGAACTTTTTGTTCGAAAGGACCTTTTGCAAAGTATGCAGTAGGACCAGTAGGATTGTATCGTGCAGGTTCTGCTTTAGTTTCGGTTGTGTTTACAGGTGTTGTATATGTTTTTGTTTGTCTGAAAGCTTGGGCAGGTGCATTTGGAGTTGGTGCAGTAACTCAATACATTGCATCGATTAGTAAAGTTTCTAAAAGTGTTTCTACTTTGATATCTCAGATTGGAGATATGAGAAATAATGCTCCATTTCTTGCGAAAGTATTTGAATTTTTAGATATTCCAAATACAATGTATCAAGGTAGTTTAACGGTAGAAAAACGCAGAGATAGAGAGTATGAAATAGAATTTCGAAATGTTTCTTTTAAATATCCAAACAGCGAAATGTATGCATTAAAAAATGTAAATATGAAATTTAAAGTAGGTAGCAGATTAGCCGTTGTTGGTATGAATGGAAGTGGAAAAACTACAATTATTAAATTGTTATGCCGTCTTTATGACCCTACCGAAGGAAAAATATTAGTAAATGGGATTGACATTCAAAAATATAATTATGAAGAATATATGAAATTGTTTTCGGTAGTATTCCAAGATTTCAGGTTGTTTTCTTTTTCATTAGGAGAAAATGTGGGTTCTATGGTTGATTATGATAGAAAAAAAGTAGAAATGGCATTGGAGAAGGCGGGCTTTGGTGAGCGTTTAAAATATTTTGATAACAGTTTTGATACCATATTATATAAAGACTTTGATGAAAATGGTATAGAAATTAGTGGGGGCGAAGCTCAAAAAATTGCGCTTGCAAGAGCATTGTATAAAGACGCACCATTGATGATTTTAGATGAACCAACTGCAGCACTTGACCCATTGGCAGAAGCAGAAGTTTATCGCAAATTTAAGGAGATAACAAATCAAAAAACTGCTGTGTATATATCTCATCGCCTATCTTCCTGTAGATTTTGTGATGTGATTTTGGTTATGGATAATGGAAAATTGGTGCAGCAAGGTACACATGAGGAATTAGTTTCTGATAAAGGCAGACGGTATGAACAACTTTGGAATGCACAGGCGCAGTATTATACTTAGATGATTCTCTGCTATTGCTAAATAATATTAGTGTCTGGTATAATGCATCTGTTATAACCAAAATACATGAATATAATAAGGAGGCTTATTATTAATGTCAAAAGTAAGAGCATGGATGTGTAAGGAAA
>CALASV010000073.1 GCA_937888895.1 uncultured Clostridia bacterium
TTTTTTGTTTTACGAATGACAACTTCTTTCCCACAATCTGGACAAGGAACTCCTATCTTTTCTAAATAAGGTTTCGTATTTCTACATTCTGGAAATGCTGGACAAGCTAAAAACTTCCCATGAGGACCGTACTTTACTACCATCTTACGTCCACACTCTTCACATTCTACATCACTTACTTCATCCTCAATTTTTATATGCTCTAATTTTTGCTCTGCTTCTTGTACAGCCTGTTCTAAATCAGGATAAAAATTTCGAACTATCGTTTTCCATTGAATCGTACCATCCTCAATACTATCTAAAAGCATTTCCATATTTGCAGTAAAGCTTGTATCTACAATTGTTGGAAATGCCTGCTTCATAATGCGATTGACTGCCTCTCCAAGTTCTGTCACATA
The DNA here is from genome assembly GCA_937888895.1 of uncultured Clostridia bacterium. Taxonomy (GTDB): domain Bacteria; phylum Bacillota; class Clostridia; order Lachnospirales; family Lachnospiraceae; genus SIG299. The sequence goes on from CALASV010000073.1 coordinate 399, forward strand.
AATATTTTTATTTTCTTTTACCACATAATGACGAGCTAAAATTGTAGTAATTGTTGGTGCGTAAGTACTTGGTCTTCCAATTCCTAATTCTTCCATCGTTTTTACTAAAGAAGCCTCTGTATAATGTGGCAAGGAAGCAGTAAAATGTTGCTCTCCTTTTAACTCTATAAGTGAAATATTAGAATCTTTTGTAATCCGATGTAAGCATTGGTTTTTCTTCGAATCTTCCTCTTCTTCCTCTATCGCATACATACTCATAAAACCATCTTTCACTCTCGAAGAAGTAGATGCCGTAAAACGATATTCCCCTGCATCTAACTTTACAGAAATTGTTTCATAAGTTGCAGGTTGCATACGACTAGCTACAAATCGTTTCCAAATCAATTGATATAACCGAAATAAATCTCTCGCAAGAGAATCTTTCACCTCGGTTGGCGAAATAGAAACATTCGTTGGTCGAATTGCTTCATGTGCATCTTGAATTTTTTTCCCCTTAGTAGCTTCTTTTTTCTGTTCTGCTACCATTTCTTTTCCATAATTTTCTTCAATGTAAGCTCTTACAGCCTCATCTGCTTCCTCAGAAACACGAGTAGAATCTGTTCGCAAATAAGAAATCAGTGCAATTGTACCTTTTCCTTTAATATCTACCCCTTCATATAACTGCTGTGCTAAACGCATTGTTTTTTGAGTAGAAAAATTCAATAATTTCGATGCTTCTTGTTGTAATGTACTTGTTGTAAATGGTAAAGGAGCTTTTCTATGACGCTCTCCTTTTTTAATTTCTGTTACTATAAACGGAGTTTTTTCAATTTCTGCTTTTAATTCTTCTATTTGAGCTTCATTTTCAATTGTAATTTTTTTATCTCCTTTACTAGAAAATTTTGCTTCTAATAACTTTTTTTCTTTATCTATCTGAAAAAATGCAGACAAAGACCAATATTCCTTTGGAACAAACTCATTAATTTCTTCTTCTCTATCACAAATTAAACGAAGTGCTACCGATTGTACTCTACCAGCACTTAATCCTCTCTTTACTTTTTCCCATAACACAGGACTGATACGATATCCAACGACACGGTCTAAAATTCTTCTCGTCTGTTGAGCATCTACTAAATTAAGGTCAATTTCTCTTGCCTCTTTAATTGAATTTTTTACTGCATTTTTTGTAATTTCATTAAATGTAATACGACTAGCATTTTTAGAATCTAATTTTAATGTATGAAATAAATGCCAAGAAATTGCTTCACCTTCACGGTCTGGGTCAGTTGCAAGGAATACTTTATCTGCTTTCTTCACTTCTTTTCGAAGTTTTGACAAAACTTCTCCCTTTCCTCGGATAGTAATATACTTCGGCTCATAATCATTTTCTACATCAATCCCCATTTGACTTTTTGGTAAATCTCTTACATGACCGTTTGAAGCAACCACCTCATAATTACTTCCTAAAAATTTTTTTATTGTTTTTGCTTTTGCTGGCGATTCTACAATAACAAGATATTTTGCCATAAACTTCTCCTCCAAATTCAAGTTAACTATATATAATATAATAGTTTTTCAACGGTTGTTTTATATAGTGTTTCATTTCCATATCAAAAAGCAAACTGGTAAGTTCTGACATTGAAATTCCAGTTTCGACATAAATTTGCTCTATATGTTTTAATTGTAAACCCAAACAAGCATACACTATTTTTTCTTTAGTTTCAAGTAAAAGGTTCTTATTTTTTTCTAAAATAGTTTTTTCATTTTCCATTTTCTTATCCGAACAGTTAAAATTCGACTGAAATTCACGTAAAATATCTTCTGGTTCTTTCACTAAATAAGCTCCATCTTGAATTAACTGATTTGTTCCTTCTGCTAATCTTTCATAAATCCGACCAGGAATTGCATAAATATCTTTCCCTTGCTCTAATGCATAAGAAACTGTAATTAACGAGCCACTTTTTTGTCTTGCTTCTACTACAAAAACAGCATCCGAAAGTCCAGAAATCAAACGATTTCTTTTCGGGAAATTTTTCCCAATCGGTTGCGTATTTGGAAGTTCTTCTGAAATAACTCCACCTTTCAAACAAAGTTCTTCATAAAGAAGTTTATGTTCTCTTGGATAACAAACATCTACGCCACTTCCTAATACAGCGTATGCACTACCTTCTTCTTTTATGGCACTTCTTTGTGCAGAAGCATCGATTCCTCTTGCCATACCACTTACAATTTGAATCCCTGCTTTTGAAAGTTCTCTTGCAAATACAGAAGCAATTTCTTCTCCATACATACTACAATTTCTAGAACCAATAATAGCTAACGATGGTGCTGTATCTTTTGGTAATGTTCCATAGTAATATAATACAAGTGGTGATAAATAAATTTCTTTTAATCTCTTTGGATATTGTTCACTATCTCTAAAACATATCTTAATTTTTTTCTCTTTTATAAATTCATACAACTTCTGTAATCTTACTCTTTGTGCATCGGATTCTAATATGCTCTGCACTTGTTGTCTTCGTTCTTTTTGTTTTTCTGTCTCTTTTTTCTGCTTAGAAAGAATCAACTCCGATGTTTCTTGCCTTTTTGCAAATTCATACCAAATTTCTACTTTTGGACATATATTTAATAATCCTTCTTTTTCCTTTTGCGATATTCCAACTAAGCCATGAAACCAATGCCAATACCATTCTAATTCGATTTGATTATTCATTTGACACCCTCCAATACTTTTTTCCTATATTACAATAGCTAGAAGCCTCTATCAGATGTCTTTTCTCAATCAATTCACACGACTCTAAATCTGCGATTGTTCTGGATAATTTTAAAATACGATAATATCTTCTTGTACTAAATTCATTCGTTTCAAATAAACTATGTAATACTTCCTCTGCTTCTTTTTGCAATACACAAAAACATTCTGTCTGCTTTTGATTCATTTCAGCATTCAATAAAATACTTGTATTAAGAAAACGTTCTTTTTGTATCGTTCTTGCTTCTCTAATTTTCTTTCTCATTTCTGCCGATGTTTCTTCTTGTTTTCTATTTCGTATTTTTTTATACTCTACTGGAAACACCTCTATCATCATATCAATTCTATCTAAAATAGGTTCACTAATTTTCCCAATATACCTTCTAATCTGATGAAACGAACATTGACACTTATTTCGATTCGGATAAAAACCACAAGTACAAGGATTCATTGCTGCAATTAACTGAAACGAAGCTGGATAAGTGTACGTTGCTTGTAATCTCGAAACGGTCACTTCATGTTCTTCTAAAGGTTGTCGTAATGTTTCCAATACTTCCTGCTTAAACTCTGTCAATTCATCCAAAAATAATACTCCATGATGACATAAACTAACTAACCCAAGCATTGCATTTCTTCCACCACCAAGTAATGCTGTCGTTGTTGTTGCATGATGTGGGGATTGAAATGGTCTTTGAGTGATATACCCTTGCTCTTTGTTTAATTTTCCAGAAACACTATAAATTTTAGATAACTCTAACATTTCTTCAAAAGAAAGCTCCGGTAAAATGGAAGGCATACACTTAGCCAGTGCTGTTTTCCCACTTCCCGGTGGTCCTATCATTAAAAGATGATGCCCACCTGCTGCCGCAATCATCAATGCCCTTTTAGCAGTCGCCTGACCAATGATATTTCCAAAATCGTGTTCTATTATTTTTTCCTTTTGCATTTGTTCTAATGTTTCAGGACACATTGGAACTTCTGGCTCTATTGTGATTTCTCCTAATAAAAATTTCACTACTTCTTTTAAACTTCTAATTCCAAATACCAATACTTTATTTTGCAAGGAAGCTTCTTTTGCATTTTCTTTTGGAACAATGAGCATAGAAAATCCTTTCTCACCTGCACAACAAGCGATTGGTAAAACACCAGAAACCATATTTAAATTACCATCTAAACTAAGTTCCCCTGCAAACATATAACCTTCTATTTTTTCTTTAGGAATATAGCCGAATGCGGCAAGAATCGAGATTGCTACTGCAAGATCAAAGGAAGTACCTTCTTTTCTAATATCTGCTGGAGATAAATTAATCGTAATACGTTTTGGTAAAAGAGAAAACCCTGAATTTTCTATAGCAACTCGAACTCTCTCCCTAGCCTCCTTCGCTTCCGATGCTAATGCACCAACCATTTGCATTTGTGGAAGACCATTTCTAACATCCGTTTCTACTTGAACGATGACTGCCTCCATTCCATGAAGTACAGCACTATATGTTTTACAAAACATAATACTCCTTCCTCATCTCTCCCAAAATAAGAAAGTTCTCGTCCTTTACTATAACAAAGATTCCTTCATAGGTCAAGTAATAAAAATAGGCTATATTCCACCATAGCAAAAGAATATAACCTATTTTTATTATTTATCTAGAATCTTTTTTATTTCATTCATAAATGTATTAACATCTTTGAACTCACGATATACGGAGGCAAAGCGTACATACGCTACCGCATCTAATTCACGCAATTTATCCATGACAATTTCTCCAATGACACTACTTGGCACTTCTTTTTCTTC
>CALASV010000074.1 GCA_937888895.1 uncultured Clostridia bacterium
CGCTACCTTAATCATCTCATCCAAACAATTTAATGTATCTTTTGCACGAAGATTTACTCCATTTTCCTCTGGACCTCTAAAAGAACCGAGATGCCAATCCGCTGTATGTAATACTTTCATTATCTTCTACCTCCTTGCTGACCTCTAACAGCTCTTTGACAGTCATAACACAATGGACGTTGAAACTTATCCATAGAATACTTCCATACTTTTTGTTCAATTTGCTTTCCGCATTTATCACAATAAAAATCTTCTGTTCTTACTCCATTATCAGAATCTCGCTGTTCTTGTGTAGATGAGCTTTTATAGCTATCATCTACATATTGGTCAAAATTTTCTCCATCGGATGCTTCGATAACTGCCTGTTCAGGAACTCTACTTTCAATTTGCTGAATCGTAGGAACTGTTCCAAACATCTTTTGAGCTGACTGAAACATATTTTCAATAGCTGCTTTCTTTACATCTTCATGATTTAAGTTTGGAACAAGATAAGCTACTACAAACGGTTTCTCTAATTCTTGCAAGGTATAAGTACCTTTAATATGTAAAGCTGTTCTAATAGCACCATTTAAAGCCTTTGCTTCGCAAATCTGTGGCAAATGTTTCATAAACTCAGATTTTTGCTTTTCTGTCATTCCCGGAGTAACATTATCTACTATAATTTCATGGGTATCTTCCACAGTAAGAATCTCTCCTGTAAGCTGAGGAACAGAAATAGTCACTCTATAAGCTACATCTTTATTTTTACAATTTCCACACTGAATCACTTTCCCGCTATACTGATTAACTGCTACGCATTTTTGACAAGTAGTTGGTACTACATGCTCTGATGAAATCATTTTAATTCCTGCACCATCAGCTAACTTTTTCAATCCATTCTTTGTAATTGCATATAAATCAGGCATTGCTGGATGCTGTTTTCCTTGTCCATCTGTCCAAGCTTTCTTTGCCCCCTGCTGAAGATACACATCACCTTTACTAGGGTTTGGATTCAACTTAACTACTTGTATTACTGGCGACTTAATTTCTGGTATATCTACCATCACATCTGTATTTCCCAACAGATTAAACTTATCTACGGGATATTTTTTAGAAATTGTTAATTCATTCATAAAATTTTTACCTCCATATTGTAAATTTTACTTGATTTATTAAACAGAATCGGTTACAATATGGTTGCTTGTAGGAGTGCCTAGGTTCTTTTGAACCTGGCGCTCTTTTTCCATATTTACACCTTTTCTGCATAATTCCATGGTATACATTGAGAACGCAAGATTTCTTACACATTCCTCTGTCAACTTAATCAAATACCAGTTCTGAAGTGTTTCTGGTCTAGCTTCTATTTTGACAATAGATACTTGCTTTTTTATTGCATACTCTAATGCTTGTTCGAATTGCTCGTCTGTAATTTCGCATCCCAACAATTCTTCCACATCTTCTCTTACTACAAAGTTTCTCTCTTTTTGCATCCCTTTGTTCCTCCAATGCTTTAAACAAATAACTAATTACTGTATGTGCTACCAAATATGTACCTAATATCAAGGCGTATTCTCCACCTACCGCTTCATATCCTCGTTCCATATAAGCATAAGCAATACCCCAACGACCAATGGCATAAGTAGCACCTACTGCATACCCTGTTTCTATCAACTGTCTTGCAATATACTTCTTTCTCATATCAATCCTCCTTTACATACCAAATATGTTCTTTACTTTGAAAAAACATTTCCAAATTATCATTAACTACTAAAGAATAGTTATTTTCCTCAATAACTACTTGTTGCTTTTCCTGTTCTCTTTGCCGATTTTTCTTTTCAATATCTAGCGAACTAACAAAAGCTACAATCGATACCACAGACAGTGCAATTACTAACCCTGCACTAACTAATACTTTTAATCGCATAATCACGCTCCTTACTGTTCCATAAAAAAGACATCTGACCTGTACTGTCTGCCCGTAAAATCTTTGCAAAATATTCTTCTTGCTTCTTTTCTTCCATTTCACAATCACATTTTTCTCCCGGGTCTAAATTACTTCCACACTTATCACAAGTTTTGTAATATGCCATTTTTCACCCCCTAGTCCTCAATCATGCATCTTTCTAAAAAATACTGTTTTGGTATTTTTCCTTGTGGATATGCTGGAGTAAGTTTTCCTGCCGATACTAATTCTTTTCTTAAAACTCTTATAATTTCATAAGCTTTATTTTCTTTACAGCCAAGATAATTCATTACTTCCTCTGCTCCAAAATAGTATTTGCTTACAGGAGCAATAACTCCCGGTGCTGTTGCTAAAGAACTCATTCTACGCACCTCCTTTTTGCTAAATCTGTCCTTGCCAACTGTTCTAAGGTAATTCCAAAAAAATCTGCTATTTTTATTGCTTCATCAAGAGAAAATGGAATATCTCCCTTCTCTTTTTTGCAATAACCAGATTCTGTTTTTAACCCTATCAAAGTAGCCATCTCTACTTGTTTAATCTCATACTTTTCACGAAGATAACCGACATTGATAACATGAATTGGCAATTGCTGTTTCATTTTTCTTCTTACCAAATCTTCTAAATTGACTTCAAAATAATCTGCTATAGCAATCAAAGTTTCTAAATCTGGCTCTCTTTTTTGTGTTTCCCACATAGCAACTGCTCCATCACTAACTTTAAGAATATTTGCTAAAGCATTTTGGCTTAATTTCTTTTCCTTACGAAGATATTTTAAGTTCTCTGCTAAATACATTTGCTTGTTCCTTTCTGCTATCTCGTAACTTATTTATTCAAATTCTTCCATCTTTTCTATTATGTACCTAGTCAACCCCATTGCTTCTTTGTATATTCTGTCATTGGCTACAATAACTTCTACCATGCATACATTATTCTTACCTGTTTCAGACTTATATACAGACTTGTATGCATTTAAAGCAATTCCCAATTTTCTTTCCAGTTCTTTATATGCAATATGAAGTACATAAGAACAATCAAAATCATAATACTTTGCAATTACTTCTACATTTTTGTACAATTCCTGTTTTCTCATTTCGATAAGATAAGCATCTATGTCATGATATAAATTCTTATTGCATTCTTCGTATACAGATTTATTCTCTATGAAAATATCTCTTTGTGTCTTTCTTGATAACTTCTCTATCACCTTTTCTACTATTACCTCTACATCTAACTCTGTCATACCTGCTGTAAATCCTGTTGATTTCTCTGTTTGGGTATCATAAAAACCTTTCTTTCGGATTGCTGGAAGAACTTCACTTGTTACCCATCTCTTAAACTTCTTCGCACTTGGTAACTTACTGGAAAGAATTAAACTGTAAAGACCTGATTCATTAATAATTGTCATTTCTTGGATTCCACTAGGTGTTTCCATTTTAGCAACACCTCTATCTTCTTCATCCACTTTCTTAGAAACAGCACTTCTAGGTTCTGAATACCCCAAAACCATTGCAATGTCTTTTCCTACGAACCAAGGTTCATTATCAATCACTACTGTTCGGATATTTCCAAACTCTGCATTGTTAAAAATTTGTATACTATTCATTTTTATACCTCTACCTTTCTTTGTTAATCTTTCTGCTTTTTTGACGGCTCTGAGTGATTTCATCGCTCGGAGCAATAAACGAGTACGATTCTCGAATTGGATTCTCGAATTGGATTGGATTACGGGGACATTTGATTGCACTTGAATACAGATGTATGCAAAAACTTTCTAATGCTCGAAGTAACCAATTGTATCTACGGTCTGTCCCTGCTTCATTCGCTCGGACCAAGGATACCGCCGATTACTTATTATGAGCCTAAGTTCTACAAATTCTTCTTTACCCAGACTTTCAAATTCTGTGCCACACTTTCCAATTCCTCAAGAGTTTCGAGTATCTTCTGCATATCAGACTTCTCATTCTCATCAATCACACCATCTTCAACAATATCTAAGAGTAATTCTTTTGTTTCTCCTAGTTTTTTAAATGTAGATAATGCCTTAATTGAAATCCTATCTAAATCCTGCACATCTACTTTTGGTATGTCACAACCAAGCAGACAAATCTCTGTACAATAAAAATTTCTTAATTCTGGAGCATTGTATAAATCAGCCATAAGATGAACTTCTTCAGGATAAGGATTTGCTAATCCACTTTCAATTCTATAAAGCCGACCTCTGTCAATAGACATTATATCTGCTGCTCCCTCTCTACTTTTTAACTGCTCGTTGTGTGATGAAGCTTTGCAACGTGCTTGATAAAAAGCATTGGCAATGGTCTTTGCTGCTACATTTGCCATTTTCTTTTTCACCTCTATCACTTAAAATTAATTCATAAGATGTTGCTTTGCTTCGTGTCGTAGCATTTCCGACCAAAAAAAATTTCTTT
>CALASV010000075.1 GCA_937888895.1 uncultured Clostridia bacterium
TTTTCATTTTCTACATTTTCATATACATCTAAATTTATATCTAAATTATTTTCTATTATTTTTTCTATATTATATCTTGTTTCAGTAGCATTTAAAATATAACTTGCAACAGAAATATCAAATACTCCTGTATCCATTTTTTTAAGCATACCACCAATATATGTTTTTAACTCAATATCTTCTTTCATACGAATAGGCAATGCTTGAATTTTAGTTTCTGGAAAAATAATTTGAAGATTTTTAAACCAACTAATAATTTCTTCAGCTTTTCTTAATCCATTATCGTATAATTTATAAAGAAACAACTGATTTTTTTGATTTACTTGAATACTATTTTTTAAGACTTCTGCTAATTCTCTCTCTTTAGAATTTTCTTCGGCAAATTCTGATTCTATATCTATTTCTGTTTCTCCAAAACTATCCGTCACTCGAGTAAACAAAGGAACAAAACCAGATTCATTCAACATCATCAACCATTCTTCACACACTTGATAACGGTCTACAGAAAATCCATATTCATAAATTTTCCCATTTAGATAAAAGACAAATTGAAATGTAGAAATCCCTTTTAATTCTTCAAAATCTCCTCTAAATTGGTCAACTTTAATTCCTTTTCCACTCTTTTGACCATCTACAATAAAATCACGAGCAAAGTCAATTGACTCAATAAATGAAGATTTACCAGAAGCATTTGGTCCAAAAAAACCACCTCTACGAAGTACTTTCCATACACCATTAGAAGTAGAAATAGCTTTTAAAAAACGTTCATCTGTTGTTGCTTGTATAGGAAACATACTAAACTCTATTGAATGCCCAATCGACTTAAAATTACTAACTACATATTGTAAAAGCATAATAAATCACTCCTTTACTTAATATCTTTTTTTCATAAAACTTTCTTTTAGTATAACATAATTAAATCTATTTGTTCAATCAACAATTCAAAGTATTTCACTACTTACTATAAATTTTCTTACTATCATAGTTTTACCATAAAATTCATATACTATTACAAATCTCCTGCAAGGAAACTGTTATGAAATATCCTTTTTATACTTTCTTTTCTTCTAAAACGTTTAGTTTGCATATTCCAAAATTTATAAAAACAGGTATGTTTGTTATTTGTTCCATTTTACTTACTGCGATTACGATTGATAAAATTACAAATGGTGCTGTCAATACTATGCTAGGAAATACGATAACTGCTAGCTCTTTTTCTTTTATTCAAGAAAAAAAATTACCTATTTACTGCGTAAAAACAGATAAAAAACAAATTGCACTTACCTTTGATGGTGCATGGGGTAATGAAGATACTGCTACTCTCCTTGATATTCTTGCAAGGCAGAATGTTCATGCTACTTTCTTTTTTACTGGTGGTTGGATTGAAAACTTCCCTGAAGATGTGAAAACAATTCTTGCACAAGGTCATGAAGTTGGAAATCATAGTGAAAATCACAAGCAAATGTCGCAGTTAAGCAAATCACAATGTAAAGAAGAATTGCAACTTGCACATGACAAAGTAAAGGAATTAACTGGAATTGATATGACATTATTTCGTCCACCTTTTGGTGATTACAATGATACTGTCATTGAGGCTGCCAATGAACTTGGCTATCATGTTATCCAATGGGATGTAGATTCTTTAGATTGGAAAGATTATGGTGTAGATTCGATTATACATACCGTTACAACTCATAAACATCTGGGGAATGGTTCCATTATCCTTATGCATAATGGTGCAAAATACACAAAAGATGCCCTAGAAGCTATGATTATCAATTTAAAAGAACAAGGATATGAATTTGTAAAAGTTTCCGAATTGATTTATAAAGAAAATTATCAGATGGACCATGAAGGAAGGCAATATATAACAGAAACAAATTAAGAACTCAACTTTCACTTGAGTTTTTAAAATATCTATTATTCCTATTTTTCAAGTACAAATTGATAGACTTTTTTCTGATTTTTGTTAAAATAAAAGTACAAAAAAGCTTTTTTGAACACAAAACAAGTAGTCTCCATTAAAAATAACCTACAACACTACTATTGATTTACATTTGAAAATAGAAAGGAAAAACTTATGTTTAATATGAAACAGATTGGTAAAAAAATAACAGAACTTAGAAAGAAGAACAATATGACACAAATGGAACTTGCTGACATGCTTGGAATTAGTTTTCAAGCTGTTTCTAATTGGGAGCGTGGCAATACAATGCCAGATGTGTCAAAACTTCCTGAACTAGCTACTATCTTCCATGTTTCCATCGACGAACTTTTGAACGGCAACTCAGCTTTAATCGAATCCATTATTGAAGGAACTGTAGATACTTATATTGATGAAGGTAAATTAACAGAAGATGAAGTTTCTGATGTTCTCCCATTATTAAAGCCAAATCAAGCAAAAGATATTTTAGAAAAAACGAATGTTTCTTCTTTTGAAAATATTTCTACCTTTTTGCCTCATTTAGATGCTGATTTTATTGCAGAACTCGCAATCAATGCTTTAGAAAATGGTAATAATATAGACTATTTTCTTCCTTATATGTATGAAGATGATGTCACCAAACTTGCCACACTTACCTTTGAAAAAGGTCTTCCTATTGATAATTTTCTCCCTCATATCGATGAATTTGAAGTTGCGAAACTTGCTAATTTAGCGTTTGAAAAAGGTCTAGCTGTTGATAATTTCCTTCCTTTTATGGATGAAGGTGATGTTACAGAACTTGCCTTAAAAGCTCTCAAAAAAAAATAATACCAAAAAATAAATGGATATGAGAATTTATCTCATATCCACTTATTTTTTATGCTTCTGTTGTCTCTTTTAATAATTGCAACTGTTCAAATGTACCATCTACTTTACTAGAAAAGCTCTCCAAATTTGTAAATGCTGTATCAATTGTATCTTTACAAGTCTGTGTTCCAGCTGATACTTCTTCGGATGCTGCGGACAACAACCCAATACTATCTACAATTTCTTCATTTGCTTTCAAAACAGATTCTACTTCGTCACTCATGCTTTCCACATCTGCTTGAAGTTTGAACATATCATGTTCTACTGTTTCAAAACTTTCATTTACTTCTTTTACTCGTTCTCTTTGCTGATTAATACATTCTACAGATTCTTCCAAACCACTTTGTGTTTTATCTATTACACTATTTAATTCTCTAATAATAGCCGAAATTTTTTCTGTAGAAACCTTCGTTTCTTCTGCTAATTGACGAATTTCTTCTGCTACTACTGCAAATCCACGACCTGCATCTCCTGCTCTTGCTGCTTCAATCGAAGCATTTAATGCAAGTAAATTTGTTTGAGCCGAAATTTTCAAAATAGAATCTGTAATTCCAGATACTTTATGTACATTTTCAACTAACTGCTCTACCGTTTCTGAAATATGCATAATATTTTTATCTACAATATTCGATTGCTCTTGTAAATTATCTGCAAGTTTCTTTCCATCTACTACTACATTTTTTAAATTCTCTGTTGTAGCTCTTGCATTATTCGCTAATTCACTTGTATTTTCTAAACTACCTTGAATCTGCGTTGTCATATTCATCTGGTTATTTACTGCTTGTGCTGTATCTTCTGAACTTCCAGAAATACTATTCATTGCATTATTTGCAGAATTCATTGCTGTATTTACTTTTTGTAAATTATTTACCATACTTGTAAAATCACTATGTAACTTTTCTACAATATTAGACACTACATTTGCTACTTCTTTTCTATGCTCTGCCTCTTTTTGAATAATACTTTGGTCTTCTTTACTAAAATTAATCAAAAGAGAAATCGCTTTATAAGAACCATATACAGATACAACAAAACAAATCGTAATTAAATTTGTGTAATTATAAAGTTCAATATCTCCTGCCTGTTTATATAAAAAGCACTTAACTGCACAAATCACAAATGCATAAATACACCCAAGTCCTACAACTACAGAATTTAAGTAAATCATTAAGCCAATCAACACAGGAAAGACTAAAACAATAACAATTGCTCCATTCGTAAATACTAACATTCCATACGGAATCAAAAACAACACAGCTAAAGCAATCATACCTGCTTTTTTCTTTGACAATACCTTACTTGCAATAATCGAAAGAACAGCAAAAATTCCATAAATTATCATTCGATGCATAGCACCATCACTATCACCAGTTCTGCCAATATTGCTATATTCCACTCCTATAAATACAACATAACAAATAACCAATATGACACACATAACTTTATTGGCTCGACGATATTGGTCTGGAGTTAACTCTTTTCTTTTAATTAGTTTCCCCATCATTTCCCCTTCTTTTCTTATTATGACACCACTTTACAAGTTTTTTAAAAAATAAATAACATACAAGGTCTTTTCGTAGT
>CALASV010000076.1 GCA_937888895.1 uncultured Clostridia bacterium
TAAGGAACATTTTACAAGATTGTTTAAGTTTTCCCATAACAGCTATAAACCCCCTTATTTTTTAATTGCTTAAAAGTTTCCAATTCCATATCAAGTTCATCCATTGTCATATCAAAATAAGAATATCCTAATTTATCATAGATATCTATCAATTCTGATTTCCTAATTCCTAAAATTTCTGCTGCTGCACCATGCGATATTGTCTGATTTAATATATATGGATACAATAATAAAGCATTTCTAGTTAACTCCATTTCTAAATTTGCAGAGTTTAAATATTTTGCCATTCCTAATGGAACTTTTATTGTTACAGTTTCAGTCATTATCATAACATCATATCCTTTCTATAAATCTAATAGTCAAGTCAATCGGTTATTCGTAATCATCTTTATTCCGTATATCTAACCAAATAGTTACCTTTTATTTATTATATACTAAAAAAACATTTTCCTCAATTTAATTCTTAAATTTTACTTTTATAATAGTTTACTAATATATTATTCCATAGACTTCTTTCATTATTTTACTAAATTTCACCATTTTATTGAAACTATTTCATTCTATGAAACAAAATAGACAAAACCAAAAAAGATGCAATTCCTTCGAACTGCATCTTTTCTTTTCCACCATTATTTTGCAACAATAATCTTTTGTGGACATTTCTGGGCACATTTACCACATCCTGTACACTTTTCATAATCAATTCTTGCTAAATTACTTTCTACTGTGATTGCACCTGCTTCACATTGTTTTGTACAAATCATACAACCAATACAACCTGTCTTACATGCTACACGCACATCTTTACCTTTGTCATTGGAATGACAAGCTACTGCAAGTGGTGCATCATAAGGTACTAATGTAATCAAGTTCTTTGGACAAGTAGCTACACATTTACCACAAGAAACACATTTTTCTTTATCAACGACTGCTACGCCATCTACTACGTGAATAGCATCAAACTGGCAAGCTTCTACACAGCTACCAAATCCAAGACATCCATAACTACAAAGTTTATCCCCTTGTCCCGGAACAACAACTGCCTGTCTACAATCGCTAATACCATAGTAGTTATATTTTCTTTCGGTCTTATCGCAAGTACCAGAACACATAACAAATGCCACTTTTTTATTAGAAGCATCTACTGTTTGTCCCATAATCTCACCAATTTTTCCGTGAGCTTCTGCTCCTGCTACTGGACAAGCATTCACAGGTGCTTCTCCTTTTGCAATTGCTGCTGCCAAGCCGTCACAACCTGCGTAACCACAACCACCACAGTTATTACCCGGTAAACATCCTCTTACTTCGATTTCTTTTTCATCTACTTTTACAAAGAAAACCTTGCCTACAAATCCAAGAGCAACACCGAGAATCAAACCAAGAACACCTACAGCTGCTCCTCCGATTAACACATTTTTAATATTAAACGCAAGTAACATATAAGGAATCGCATTTATTATCATCATCGTTACCTCCTTATACTACACCAGCAAAACCGCAAAATGCGATTGCCATAAGTCCTGATATAATTAAAACGATTGGCATACCTTGAAATGGCTTTGGAATATCATTTCCTTCGATTCTTTCACGAATACCTGCCATAATTACAATAGCAATTAAGAAACCAACACTTGTTCCTAAACTGTTCATCATACTTTCTGCAAAGCTAGAAGCATTCTGAATATTTGTAATTGCTACACCAAGTACAGCACAGTTTGTTGTAATCAGTGGAAGATATACACCAAGTGCCGAATAAATCGCTGGGCTAACTTTTTTTAACATCATTTCAATCATCTGAACTAATGCTGCGATTACAAGAATAAATACAATCGTCTGCATATATTCCATGCCAAGTGTTACTAATACACCATAATGAATGGCATAAGTAACAGCACTCGCAATCATAATTACGAAAATTACGGCAGCTCCCATACTCGCTGCTGTCTTTGTCTTTTTAGAAACTCCGAGGAATGGACACAAACCAAGGAACTGACTTAAGACAACGTTATTTACAAGAGCTGAACCTACAAGCACAAGTAATAATTCTTTCATTGTTTAACCCTCCTTCTTTTCCTCGGATGTTTTTTTTGCTGCTTCTGCAGCTTTCTTCGCTTCTGCTGCCTTTCTAGCTGCTTCTGCCTTTTCTGCTGCGAGTTCTGCTTCTCTAATTCCATTAATTCTAGAAATTTCTTCACGATTTGCTACACAAGTACCATCCACACAACCTGCACAGTTACCACCACAAGCAACTTTTGCATTTGGTACATTTGTTGCAGATTTTGCCTTAAAAATATTTTGTAATGCTGTTAATAAAGCAAGTACAAAAAATGCTCCTGGAGGAAGTACAAAAATAGCCATTGGTTCATAGGCATCTGGCATAATAGAAAGACCAAAAATTTGTCCTGCACCAATTAATTCACGCACAATACCAATCGAAGTAAGACCTAATGTAAACCCAAGTCCCATTCCAAGACCATCAAATAAAGATGGAAGTGGACCATTGGTATAAGCAAATGCTTCTGCACGACCTAAAATAATACAGTTTACTACGATTAACGGAATATACAAACCAAGACTTTCATTTAACGATGGAAGATACGCCTGTAATAACATCTGTACAATTGTTACGAAGGTTGCTACAACAACAATAAATGCTGGAATTCTTACCTTATCTGGAATAATCTTACGGATAAGAGAAATAAACAAGTTCGACAATGCAAGTACTGCTGTTGTTGTAAGTCCCATTCCAAGACCATTGGATGCGGAGGAGGTAACTGCCAATGTTGGACACATACCAAGCATTAATACAAATGTTGGATTTTCTTTAATCAGTCCATTAAAGAACTGTTTGAAACATTTTCCCATTAATTAGCACCTCCTAATCTGTTTTGAAGTTCATTCATAAAGCAAATACCTGCATTTACACCACGAAGAACACCATCGGTTGTAAAAGTTGCACCACTAATTGCATTAATTTCATTATCAGCAGATGCTCCACTCTTCACAGAAATAAACTGGTCTGCTTTCTTATTAACAAATTGATTTTTAAAATCAGGTTCATCAGCTTTCATACCAATACCCGGTGTTTCCTTAATTTCCAAAAATGCTAACCCTGTACATACGCCCTCTGTTGTATATCCAAAGGACAATGTCATAGAATCATATGCCTTTAAAGATATAGATGCTACATAGCCAATTCTTTGCTGATTCGCATCTTGTACAATACACACTTCATTAATCTTAATATTAGAAAATCCATTCGCAGTTAAAATACTTTCTGCTTCTTCTAATGTAGATTTTAATGTTGCATCATTTTCTTTATCTACAATCGCAACTGCTTCTGGAAATACTTCCTGATATGCTTCTGCTTTTGCTTGTGCTGCCAAAAATGCAATTCTATCTTTTGTCAATTCATTTACAAATCCAAGTGCCAATGCCGCAATCAAAGAAATCATGCAGAGGATAATGGCATCTTTTATCATACTTTGTTTTTTATATTTTGCCATCTTAGTTTCCTCCTTCTTGTCCAAATGGTTTTGGCATAGTAACTTTTTCAATCAATGGTACAAGTAAATTAGAAATAATAATTGCATAAGATACGCCTTCTGCATTGTTTCCATATAAACGGAATAAACCTGTCAATATACCAAGTACGATACCAAATACAATTTGACCATTCTTTGTAATTGGAGAAGTTACATAATCAGTTGCCATAAAGAATGCACCTAACATAAGACCACCTGTGCAAAGGTGACAAGCTACATAATATAAATCAAATCCCTGTCCTCCAAATAAAAGAAGAAATACAGAGAATGTAATTAAATAAGCAAGTGGAATACGTAAAGAAATTACTTTACGATATACCATATAAGCAGCACCAATTAAAATCATTGCTGCACTTGTTTCA
Organism: uncultured Clostridia bacterium; assembly: GCA_937888895.1. Lineage (GTDB taxonomy): Bacteria > Bacillota > Clostridia > Lachnospirales > Lachnospiraceae > SIG299. Next base: position 3,908 of record CALASV010000076.1, read on the forward strand.
CCAATAACACCACCAGTAAAACCAAAAAATGCATCAAATAAACTAACGGTTTCTCCTGCTTTTAATGCTGCTAATGGAGTTGCACCAGAAATACCATCTACGGATGCTGCACCCCAATTTGTTACTGCAATACCAAGTTTCTGAGGAATTGCAAATGTATTCATACGTTCTGCATAACAAAGGAACT
>CALASV010000077.1 GCA_937888895.1 uncultured Clostridia bacterium
GATTTAATAAATATTCTAATGCAGATGTTCCGTCCTTGCATATATCTGCTACATGAAAATGAACATTTCTACTTACATATTGTTTATTTATCATAGCAACCATAGGGTCATCTTCTACAATTAAAACTTCATATATCATTCTTACCTCCGAAAATCTCTTTCATTTCGTGAAATTATTAAAATTGTTTATTATTTACCATTGTAACTGTAATGGATGTTCCAACTCCATCTTCTGAATCTATAGAAATTGTTCCACCATACTTTTGTATCAGATTATGTACAATACATAATCCTGTTCCATGACTTTCCCCTTTTGTTGTAAATCCTTTTTTTAATATTTCTGATTGATATTCTTTTTTTATTCCCGTTCCAGTATCATCTACTGTGATTAATAGGGCATTTGGCTTAGAAAATACACCTACCAATAAATCTTTCGGCAAACTAGCTTTTTCATTCATCGAATCCATTGCGTTATCTAAAAGATTACCTATAATAGTGACTAAATCTCCTGAAGCAACCGAAATATCATTTCTACATAATTTACTTCCACTTTTTAATATAAATTGAATATTTAATTCAGATGCTTGTGCGTATTTACCAATCAATAACGCTGCAACCGATGGGTCTTCTATATTTTTTATGATATTATGTAGTACTTTCTGTTGAATAGAAGTCACATGCATAATATATTCACTAGCCTCCATGATATTTCCCATTTGTATTAACCCTAGTATTACATGAAGTTTATTTATAAAATCATGATTATTAGCTCTCATCGAATCTACCATATATCGTACTCCTGATAAATCCTCCATTAATTTTATATATTCTGTTCTATCACGAAGAATACATAATGCTCCAATGATTTTATCATGTTCCATCACTGGTATTTTATCTACAAGTACCTCAAAACCTTGAGATGTTTGTAATGATACTCCCATTACCTTTTCACCTTTTACTAAAACACTTTCTACACAAAGTAATGTTAAAATATCTTTTGTTTTTCGACCTTCTAATAATTTAGATGGTATCCCTAACATTATTTGTGCTGCCTTATTTCCATATATAATTTTTTCATCCATATTAACTGCAACAATTCCCTCTTCCAAAGAATCTAATACATTTTCTCTTATAGTAAACATAGCACTAAATGTATCAGGTTCATATCCATGTAATTTTTCCTTTATCTTTTTAGACAATTGCTTTGAAAGAATAATAGCAAATAAAATAATAATGATAATACAAATCAAATGAATAAAAATCGTATTAAAAATAATTCGTTGAATATTAGAGTTTAACATAACCGCAATGACAAATCCTAAATAAGTACCATTTTCATCATAGATTGCTGCATAAGCCCGTCTTTGTGAGCCAGATGGTCCAATATCACTTGTTACATAGAAATTATATGTTCCATATTCAAACTGAGGCACAATTCCTTCATATTTAGACCCAATCAGAACAGAATTTGTATGATATCGTCTTACATTATCTATACCTATTACTGAAATTACATCTATATTAGAAAGTGATTCTTTTAATGAATCTAAATAAGTATGTAACATTAGTTTTGTATCAGTAGAATTATCCGAAGAAAGTTCTCTTTGTACTGGTACAGAATTTGCAATTACTTGTGCCATATTTTGCAAATTTTGGTCTAAATATCTACTCTCAGATTTTACATTTACAATAATACTAATTCCAGCTACAAATCCTGTCAAAATAAAAACAAGTAAAAGTAATATCCGAAAAATATCTTGTTGAATTTTAGTTCCTGATTGCATCATTCACTCCTCCTTTTCGCCGAATTATATCATTTTTTTCTTTCTCCAACAAGCAAACAAAGACTTTTGAAAGTAAAAAAAATGATAAATTGACTATTTTTTTATTACTTATCTTTCTAAACATCTTCTTTATATTCTAATGATTGTTTTCTTTCTTTTTCTTTTCTATAATAGTGCCAACATAAAAAAGCAACTATTCTGCTAAAATTGTAAGAAAAATAAAAAAGAATAGTTACTCAAAAAATAATCATAAAGGAGATTAACATTATGGAAACAATTGCAAGTATTATGGAAACACTTATGGTCGTATGTTTTGGTATCTCTTGGCCATTAAATATTTTTAAAGCTTGGAAATCCCGCACAGCGAAAGGAACTAGTATTTTATTTTATTCTTTTATCTGGATTGGATATATTTTTGCTTTAGTTGGAAAATTTGTTTTAATTCATCTGAATGCTCCAAATCCTTGGTATGAAACTGTACACTGGTATGTTATGTTTTTCTATCTTCTAAATATTTTAATGGTTAGCATTGGAATTATTATTTATCTTAGAAACAAAATGTTAGATAAAAATAACTTACCTCTTTTAAACTCAAACACTCAATAAAAAATTTAATTTATGGAGGACTTTTCGATGAATCTTGCATATAAAAATTTAATTGATATCAAATCTTATAAAGAAATTGAAAAAACAGATAATGACCTTTCTAATTACCAAAAATTAAATAAAATTGCACAAAAAAATAAAACCGTATTATTTGGTTCTTCCTTTGCAAAAAAAATTCCTATATGCGAATTAAAACAATCCTTTGATTTAAACACAACTATTTATAATCGTAGTATTGAAAATCTTTCTATTTTTCATGTCAAAACTTATTTAAGCGATTGTATTTTCGCTCTTGCACCAAAAAAAATACTGCTACATTTAGGAGAAACTGATTTAGAACAAGGAACTCATACGATTTCAGAAATTATAGATACTTATAAAACATTAATTCATGACATTAAAACAAACTTACCACATTGTAATATTATTATTATCTCTGTTTGTAATAATGAAAATGAAATTCACGCCCAAGAATTAAATCGACAACTAGAAATTTTAGCCCAAAAAACAAAGTGCCAATATGCAGATATCAGTCCTGCCTTTTCTGATGATACACCAAGTATAAAAGCATTTAGTCTATTAAAATTTTTCTTACGAGATAAAATTACATTTACAGATGCTATGACTATGATAAATATATCATAATTTTCATCTAAAAATCCCCACTTTTATGTTTTATACATTTAAAGTGGGGAACTTATTTGATATCTTACTAACTTTCTTTTGTAACTTCCATATACTCTTTCTTATTCTTATAATGAATTGCCTCTAATTTCTCATTATAAGCTGTTTTATCAATAATGGACTTTACCAATATATCTAACTCTGTTCCTTCCGAATAATCTGCTGGTGCATAATATTTAATTCGATTGTCGTGCATCATTTTGTAAACTTTTGTTTTATCTTGCGTTTGGGCATTATACACTCCAATCGAATGACCACCATATAAATTGACTAATTTCATACAAGGAATATCCGTATCACTATCTCCTATGTATACCATATTTCGAAACGGAATACGCAAATCTTCTGGTGCAAAATAATCATTTACTGCTGGGTCATTGATATCTAATACACCTTTTTCTATACGGAATAAAAATTGTGTTTTATTTGTATAATTGACTACTTGTGCTGGCCATTTTGCAATACCACGCTCATTGTAATAAAAAGAACTTGCATAAATTCGCTCAAATGCTCCTTCTTTTGCAACACAAGTACCTTCAATCATTTCTTTCAAACCAGAAGAAATAATATAGTGTTCAATAATAACCCCTTGACTTTTTCCATACTCTCTAATACGCTCAAACCACTCTTTTACACCTGGAAATAATGTCACTTTTGCACCATAATCATGCAACATTTTTTTATTAAAAACAAGATTGCCTTCTGCTTCTTGAATCATTTTATACATATAGGCAAGATTTTGGTCCATTTCATTATTTTTTGCTAATTGGTCTGATTCTTTCCAAAAATCAGCAATGTCATAGCCAACCGATTGAATATAACCTTGAGCTTGCATATCATCTGGGGATAATGTTTTGTCAAAGTCATAACAAATCGCTAATACAGGTTGTTCTTCCTTTGATTTTCTAACAAATTGTTTTGGATTCACGCATACGCCTCCTTTTTTACAATTATGTTGTTAATTATTGATACAATCCTATTTTATTCAAACCTATAAAAACTATACGGTTTCCAAGTAATTACTGTATAAAAAGTTCTGGATGATTGTCCAAACTATCCTTTTCCGTAATTTCTCGAATTACTCGACAAGGATTCCCTACAGCAAGACTATTTGGTGGAATATCTTTTGTTACGACAGAACCTGCACCGATAACACTTCCTGCTCCTATCGTTACACCACCACAAATTGTTACACTTGCTGCAATCCAACAATTATCTTCAATCGTAATAGGTGCTGTATATTCTAAATTAGTGACATTTCCTGTTTTTTTATTAAAAAAGGAATTTCTGTCTTGATAACGAAGAGGATGTATTGCTGTCAACATAGAAACATTTGGACCAATAAATACAGACTCACCAATCGTCACTCTACCTTCATCTAATATGGTAAAGTTAAAATTAGCATAACTATCTTTTCCTATAGAAATATTTGTTCCAAAATCAAAATAAATTGGACCTTGTAAATATACATTTTCCCCACGATTTGGTAACAATTCATCTAAAATTTCTTTTCTCTTTTCTGTTTCTGTATCAAACGTATCATTATACATTTTACAAAGTCGATGAGCCTTTGTACGCTCTTTATCCATACCTTCTGAAAATGGGTCATAAATTAAATTTCCTGCTAACATTTTTTCATGTTCTGTCATTATCATCCATTCCTTTCTATGTATACTTTTTATATAGTAAGTTTACCATAAAAATTCATCACTTACAACTATAATTTTGCTCTGCATAATAATATTTAGACGCATATAAATACTGTTTTTCAAATCTTTTAATTGCTTTTTTACTTACTTTTAGAAATGGTAAGAGCATATCAAATGCATGAAAACACTTTGGATAAATATCTACTTTTGCTTTTATTCCTGCTTTTTTCAAATTTTCTATATAAGTTAATGTTTCACAATAAAATGGTTCCATATCTCCTACAAATGTATATGCTGGTGGAAGATTAGTATAGTCCGTCTGTCTCGCAGGTGCAGCATAAACAGGTACATCTTTGTTCCATCGTTTTCCTAAATACAATTTCCATGCTTTATGATTTCTTTTTGTATTCCAAACAGGTGCGTGATTATCTTTAGAAGACTCTGTATCTCTATCATCTAACATTGGATATAATGGCATTTGAAATGCAATATTTACTTCTCCTTTATCTCTCGCATACATACAAAGTGCAACGGTCATTCCACCACCTGCACTTTCTCCACCAACCATAATTTGACTAGGATTGATTCTCAACTCTTTTTCATGTTCTTTTATGTATTTTAATGTTGCATAACAATCTTCTAACGCTGCTGGATAAGGGGCTACATGAGATAAGCGATACTCTGGTGTCACAACTACTGCACCATATTTTTTCACTAAACTTATCGCCCTTGACATATAAATCATTTCAGCCATACCAGTTCGATATCCACCACCATGTATCCATAAAATACAAGGCGTTTTTTCTTTTGGCTTTTTATTTTTTGTTGGTTTTAAAACCAATACTTTCATTTTCTTTCCATCTGATATTAGTTTTTTCTTTTCACATATATAATATTTACCCAATATAAATCACTCCTTCATATTTATTATACATTTTACTTTATAAGTATTATAATCTTTTTCTACTTGTTCTACAATCATTTTTCCTAATAAAAAAGAAAGCACCTTACTATTTCTTTATAATAAACTTAAAGTTATTTCAAAAAAACAATAAGGTACTTCCTGAATGAATCACATAAAATATACTATTCCACTACATAATTCCTCTCTTGCTCATGATAAGCTTGTAATTCCTTAAATGTAACTGGCATATATCCATACAACATACACCTGCATTGAAAGCTCGTTCTCTACTTCTCATAAACTTCACTACTTCATCTTCCTTTGCATGAATATGTCCATAAATACTTTATTGTTTATGATTTCTCAATCAACTGATAGTATAAGAAAACTCCTTTCTTAGTGAAAAAAATTTGTCTTTATAACTTAATTTTATCCCAAAAAGGAGTTTTCTTCTTTTTTATTTTTCTTTTAACTTACAAACCTTTCTATTATCATAATTTTTTTGAAATTCTTATAAAAAAATACTTTCATTTTTCATCATTTACTATTTCATCAGTTTTTACTTCTAATTTCTTTGCTTGATTTACTCTAATTAACTCCTGCATAACTTCCACAATTCGTTTTGAAGTTAAAATTCTAACTACTAAATTTTCAAGTTCTCTACGAGTATTACATGTATAAACATATCCCTCATTTGCACCTAAGACGCTTCGTGCAACACTATCTTCAAGTACAACAGTTACAGGATAATGTGAAATATTGTATTTAATAAAAAACATTCTATATCGATATTTTTCATATTCTGGTGTATATAAATAACATTCAAACTTATATGTTTGTGTTCCTATTTCCCCTAAATTCTCCTGTATATCTACTTCTTTATCTAGTGTTCCAGAATACCCTAAAGCTAATGATATTTCAGATAGCTTTTTCTTTGTATATGACATAATATGTCCATTATATTCTTGAATTTTCCCATTAATAAGTCCTTTTGTTTCTTCTGGTAACTGTGCTAAAAGCTCATTAATTACTATATCCGGTGCTGTCAAATCAATATCACTAAAATCTAACTTTTCATTTAAATTCAGTTTTATACTCATATTAATCCTCCCTAATTTCAAAAACTATCGGTAAATGGTCACTTATATTTTTATCAGGATGACCATTATGGTCTAATAAAAATCTTGTTTCTGTTTCTTTAATTATTTTAAGACTATCACTTACAAAGCGTTCTTTTAATGCTGGTCTTATAATCACTTGGTCATATATATTCCAATATGTATTAACTGTATTACTACTACCAACATAATAATATGTCCCATATGGTTGTTGTTTATCTCCTAATAAATTCCACATAGGATTATAAAACATACGATATTCTTTTTTTCCAATTATTCTTGATTTTCTCTTCGTTTCTGCATACACTGGAATAGCATGAAAATATCTAGCACTAATATTAGATACCATAAAAAAGCTCCTTTCTTGATGGAAAATTTTGTATTTGCAACTTAATTTTACCACCAAAAGGAGCTTTTCTTCTTAAATGTCAAGCTGATACTCGTAATCCACTTCGCTACTTACTCGTAACCGAATAGCTACCATAATAGCTATTTGATTAAATTATTTTTTATTGATATTCTTCCAATACTTGTTTTAACAATACTGGATTATCTGTCATAATACAATCACAACCTAATTCTATCAATTCACGCATTTCGTCTGCATCGTTAATTGTCCAATATTGAACTGCAATATTTCTTCTATGTCCTCTATGAGCTGCAATCATTGGAAGTTCCCCTTTTGCTACAACAAATGGATTATTTGCTACATTTTTCTTTGGTGGAATTATATTGATGATTACCATTACTACAATAATGCTTACTATAATAATTCCAAAAATTTTTAATACCTTGTGTTTTTTCATCGTTTTCTCCGTTCTTTACATTTTTTCATTATGTTACAATTTGTTTTTCATAGTAGTTTACTATACCTAATTATATAGTATATAAAACTACATATTCACATTATATAATGAAATAGCAAAAAGTCAAACAAATTTTTGATATGTTACACCATAGCAAAAATTGTCTGACTTTTTCCATTAACTATTATGGAATAATATTTCCTGCTGCCACAAAAATATCATACCAATCTTGTCTTTCTAACTTAACATCACAAGCTTTACAAATTTCTTCAAAATGACTCTTATTCATTGTTCCTGCTAATACTTGTATATTTGCTGGGTGACGTAATAACCAAGCTACTGCCATTGTTGTTGCAGATACCCCATATTTTTCACCAACTTCTGCTAACTTTGTATTTAATACTGCAAAATCATCATTGTTAAAAAATGCACCTGCAATCATACCATACTGGAATGGAGACCAAGCTTGAATCGTAATATCATTTACTCTACAATAATCTAACACGCTTCCATCTCTATCTACTGCACCTGTAGTCAACATATTTACTTCCATACCATTGCTAATCATCGAAGAATGTGCTGGACTTAACTGCATCTGATTTGCAACAATTGGCTGTTTTACACACTTTTTCAACAATTCAATTTGCATTGGCTTGTGATTAGATACACCAAAATAACGAACCTTTCCTGCTTTTTCTAATATATCAAACGCTTCTGCTACTTCCTCTGGCTCTACTAAAGCATCTGGTCTATGAAGTAATAAAGCATCTAAATATTCCACACCCAATCTTACTAAAGAACCATCTACAGAAGAAAGAATATGTTCTTTTGAAAAATCATAGCGTAAGCCTGAAACAATACCACACTTTGACTGAATAAAAACATCTTCTCTCTTTAAATTTGTCTGTTTTAATGCCATTCCAAAAAGTTCTTCACACGCACCAGCACCATAAATATCTGCATGGTCAAAAAAATTCACTCCTTGGCTCACTGCATATTCTATGTATTTTGTTGCATCTGTCACACTAAGACTATTCAATCTCATACAACCCAATACAATTGCAGGTACTTTTTCATTCGTTTTACCAAAATTTACATATTTCATGCCTTTTTATTCCTTCCTTCTTATTCTTTATATTACAGATATTTATTTTCAAAACATCTTATCTTAATTCAAACTTACTAACCAGTTCATTCAATGTAACCACTTGTGCCGCCAATTCTTCACTTGTTGCTGAAGTTTCTTCTGCCATTGCAGAATTATCCTGAATACTTTTAGAAATTTCTTCAATTCCCTCTTTAATCTGACTCATATTTTCCATTTGACCAAT
>CALASV010000078.1 GCA_937888895.1 uncultured Clostridia bacterium
ATCGGAATTTTTATCGTATAACAGACGATCATCTTCTCTGGTCAGAACAGTTTGAATACCGTTGATTTGAAGAATTTGGTGAACAACTTCATCGCGAGTTTTCATATAACGAGGTTCAGCCCAACGAAGAGTAAAAATGCTAAAACCAGAATCTTCACCATCAGGTTGAGCAAGAGGATTAAAATGATAATTCGGATAAAGAGCTTTAATATCATCCTCGTAAGTATATTCAAAACCGGCATCAGCGGCAGCTTTATCGGCTAAATCTTTAATATAAGCAGCATCCCCTAAAGCAGATTTTCCACGAGTAGTATAAGTAACAGTAGTACCAACTAAATCATCTGCAGGAACTAATTCAAAATCTTCACCAGCTTTAACAGCTGTAAAAGTAAGAGTTCCAGCGTTATTAACAACAGTAAGACCTAAACCGTCTTTATTGTCATTAAAATATTTAGCTAATCTATCAGCAATAGTAGTTGCTGTGTCATTAGACTTAACACGAACAGAAGCAGTCCACTTATTACGTTCATTAAATTTCTTACCTTTCTTAACTGCTATAATTGTATAGTCATAGTAGTCAGAATCAGGAGCAGGAATAACTATAGAAGCAGCAAAAGTAGTAGCAGCTTGATAATCTGCACGAACATAATGATAATGATTAGGATGAAAAGGAATTAAAACATTACCACCATGTTCGGCAGAACGAATAAGAACAAAATTTAAAGGACTAATGTTTTTACCTCCATTACCAGAATAATCATATAAAACAGAACTAGTAAAACAATTACCGATACTATCACAAAAAATTAATTCTTTACCACCATCAATGCCATTGTTTCCTTCAGCATGCTTATAATAAGCTATACCAAAAGCTCCTTCCGTAGTAACAGAAGAAACTGCTCCGCTATCAACAACACTTTTAGCAAAAATTAAATTTCGCATATCTATATTTAAATATTATTGTTTAACACTCTGACTTGTAGAACCAACAGAATTAAAATACTTTTGAACAGCAAGTTCAACAACATCTTTATGTAAATGCTCAGGTAAATCACAATTAATATTTTGTTCAAGACTTACTTCATTAGGAAGCTTTATATATTTAATTCTAAGATTATCTATATTAGTTTTTCCAGTATAAATCCTAAACTTATAAGAATTAGTGTTTTCATCAGCACTTACAAAAGTTATAATAGGATACCTTTTTGATGCACGAGAACAATAGTCGTCTAAAGTAATATCAACTCTGTCCGGTTCAATAAATCTACATTGTTTGTAATTTGTTTCGCCAGGATAAGAAATACTAAAACCGAAAATATATTGAACATTATCTAAAGTTACATTTACATCAGTACCTGAAGCAGACTCAACCTTAGTAATATGTTCTTTATAAAGAGTAGAAACACCATTTAATGGAGAAATAGGATTATCCTGGACTGTAATCTTATCTTTATAAATGGTTTGAACATTGCTTTTAACAACATTTGCAACAGTTTCTTCTATTGCAGCATTAAGATAAACATCAATGGATTCTTCAAGAATACCACGAACCCTCTCTAAACCCATTTGTTGTCCTAATACACGAAACATCTCGTGCATCGCAAGTATATCCATTATTGTAACTGTTTAAGTTTGTTGTTTAGAACATTAACTGCATTAGTATTATCAGGGTTCTTAAACCAAGTAACAGCTTCACCAATATTAGCACCGATGAAATCCCCCGTAGAGGAAACTATATTTTGATTGTTCGGAAGTCTATTAAGCTCTCCACGAGCAATTAAAATCTCAATAGTACCCTTAAGTCTTATATCCTTATCAGCAAAGAACTTATTGAACTTACGAGCTTCTTCTGTACTAAACTTATCAAGTCTATTTTCTTTTTCAACCCTATCAAGATTAAGAGAACTAATGACAGGTAAACCAACAGCAACACAATATTGAATATATACTGCATTGAAGAGTTCATCATCATTAAGACAAGACAGATAGTTAGATTTAGCTTTATTAATTTGTTCACGCTCTTTGGACATTCTTTCGCTTTCCTTTTTATCATCTTTAAAATAAAAACGAATATTAGGGTCAGCATTAATGAAAGCCATATCCTTTGCCACATCGTTATAGAGAAGACAATGACGATACATTAAGTAATCTTCGACATTGTTAGGATAACCATACCTATACTTCTCAGACTCGAGAGCATTAAGCTTATTAATTTTTTCTTTAATAGCTTCTTTCATCTTAGAAAAGTTCTGACGAGGAACAGCGTCATACTCTTCATTAATAGCATCCTCACGCTTTTTAAAAGAATAATAATCGGACTTCTTATAATAGTGAAAGCCAGTATCAAATTTCTTTCCTAAATTATTAACTTTAATTTGAATATTGTTGAAATACATTTTAACACGCCTAACAAAATCAGGGTCATTAGAAGAAATACCGAGAACATTAGGCATATAAGCATCCATTTCAGCTTTATTTGCACAAAGTACACGAGAAGAATTGATTGAAGAACCAATCATATCTGTTCTCATTGGCATTACTTTGTCATTAACTTTTCTAAACAAACTATAATTACGAACAAGGCTAATAGTAACACTTCGTTCATCATAGTAAGGTTTATCAAGTTCAGCATCATTTTCCTTTACGGGGGAAATAGGATTTTGTTCTTCAACATTAGACTTTCCTTTTTCAGTTTCTGCACTTCCGAAACCGAATTTAGCAGCAGAATCAGCCATAATTCAAAATTTATTATTAATTATTAGAGAACGCACTTTAACATGAACATCTTATTGGAGTTGTTCACTTGCAGACCAAAGCTGTTCTTAATCTCGAAACGGGACATATCAATTTCCGTAGAGATAAAGTTGCTATCAGGAACACCCCAAGATGCAGGAACATCAGTAAGACCCTTAAGAACCTTAGCTTTATAAATCTGACCTTTCTGACGAACCATACGAACATTCTGAGAACCCTCGTAAGAAGAAAAGTCAATAAAGCAAGCCTGGTGGGAATAAATAGGATAACCAGAACGAGGATGAATCATACCATTCTGTTTCTGAGCTTCAGCAACAGTACCCTTATCAAAGAAGGAACAATGCTTAGCAGTAATAGTATGGCCATCAACAGTCTTATACTTACGGAAATAAGCACCGTACTCAAGACCATAACCTTCACCGGTTATCTCTTTTTCACCGAGAGGAGTAAGGAAACCATTCTCCTTAGCATCCATCTTCATAGCTTCGTCGAAATCCTCAAGGAAACCTTTACCACCCATAAGGACAATATCCATCTTACCGGTATCTGTATCACGAGAAAGAACATCACCAACAGTCCTCTTAATCTTACTTAAAGTAAGGAACTCACCATAAGTATCATAGTTGGACTCACGGCAAATCTCAAGCATACCAGCAGTATGAGGAATAGGTTTACCATTATCGCGGTCTTTGAGAATAACTTCACCATTAACATTGCGGTTATATTCAGCAAGCCAGAGGCGTTCCTCATTCATAACACGCATATTAAGGTTAAATTGACGCATCTCTTCATTAATCCAAAGCTTGGTAGTACCACCATTCTCTTGTTTGAACTCGTATTCACAAATAGTGTTGGCAAGATTACCAGCAATCTCTTTAGAATAACGATGGAACTCAAGTTGAGAAGTCATCTTACCAGGACCCATCGTATTGCTACGATTACCCTTAGAGTAAGACTCAGAAATGGTAGGAGCTTGCATAGACCAATAAAGACCTTCAGCAAGTAATTCATCAGGAACGAAAGCCTCAGGATTAGGAGTGGTAAGCTTCACAAGGTAAGCATAACCATAAGAAGATTCACCAAGGTCTTTCTGAATACGAACCTGAGTCATACCATCAGGAAGAGTAAGACCATATTGCTCAATAAACCAATGGGTTTGGAAATGAACAACAAATTCAGCACCATTAACACCAGTTTTCCCAGTAACAATATCAGCGTGAGTGAGCATATCAGTAAATTTCATACGCCCCATCACAGGCCAAGTCCATTGAACAGTACCAATATCAGTAGTACCACGAGCACCTTGACCTTCGGTCATAAAGGAAAGAGGGAAACGGTCATCATCCATACCAAAGTTATAGGTAAGGAAACCATTAATTTGCTCAGGTTTTTGAAGCTGGAGATAAGCAATGGACTCTTCATTGCTATATCCTCTATCTTCATACTTACCACGAGCAATTTCACGCATTTTGAAATAACCCATAAAAGTTAAAGATTAATTACCAAACTTAATTTCTTGTTTACTTTGTGGAGTAGAAACCTTAACAGTAGTTCTATGGGCTGCAGCTTCTTTAGCTTTACTACGAAGCTTAATAGCTTCTTTTTCTTTAATTGCCATATCTACAAGATTAGCATAACTTCCACCTGTGAATGTAAGAAAAGCACGGAGAATTTCATCATCTCTACGGCTTTCAGGAGTTTGCTTCATAATATCTCTTTGATAACGAGTATATCCCTCTTTGTCAGTTTGATAGAGATAATTAAAGAAGTCATTTGGAGTTACAGCTATTTGTTTACCTTCTTTCTGAATAAGAATTGTTTGAGGAATTTCATAGCCAGCAACTTTTCTTCCGTCAATAACTTGTTTAACTCCATTCCAATAAGCTTGATTTTCTTCAATAGCTTTCTGTTCAGCAGCTCTTGCTTCATCAGCTAATCGTTGCCTTTCAGCTTTATCTGCATTTTGAATATTTTCAAGTTCTTGTTCAGCAGTTTGAAGTAAAAGACCAGAAGATTTTAAATAGGCAATATAAGCATCATCTATATTCTGTCCGCGTTCTTTCCAAGCAAGTCGAATAATCTCTTCTTGTTGAGCTTGATTATTTTCATCTATTGTAATAGAACTTCTATCTTCACGACCAGTAAAACCGTCAAGACTGTTTCCATTAGCAAGATAATAGTCAAGAACATCTTTCAGAATTGGATAACGATTATAAAGACTATTAATAGTGGTTTCAGCAATTTCTTGCTGTGAGGTTTTAATAACAGCATCAACATACTGTGCAATTCCTTCAGGAGTATCTTCAAATTGAACAGGTTTATCATTGTCATCGAAGATATCAACACCAACGGCTTCAATGATATTAGCAAGATTAACTTGACTTTTATCATCTTTATCAGACTGATTTAAACCATCAAAGTAATCTTTAAGCTCATCTTTCTTTTTAAAGATATTTCCTTGTTCGTCTACGAGATTACCCTCGCTATCGACGATATATTTAGTATCATCTATTTCAAATTCAGCACCAGGAACGGCTTGTTTTAACAAATCATTCTCTTCATTATTATCATTAGGTTGTTTATTCTTATCATCGGGAGTGTCAGGTTGTTTATTTTTATCCTTATCATCATCAGGAGGATTATTCAAATCAGCAGGATTCGGGTCATCATCTCCTAAATGAGTAGTAGGTTCATTAGCAGGGTTTTTCTCATCTTCAGGAGAAACCGGCTCATTAGAGGTAAGTCCAGTTCCAAATGCAATCTCAGCCATAAGTTTATTTACTTTAGTAGTTATACATAACTTTTCGTATTGCAATATTAGTGATTTTATTTCAAACTACAAAATCATTATCAACTATAAATCATAAGTTGTTACCACTATTATTTATTACTGCTACTAATTTTGAAAATTCTTATAAGCCCCACATTTTGCCTACAATCGCTTCAATTTTGAAAGATGAAGAACACCTCATAAACATAATTATAATTGATTACAGGGCAAGCCAGCAGGCATAGCAAGGAAATAAAAAATGCGTTTCGCCCATTACTGAACGAAACGCAACCACACCCAACTATTTTATATCTACTTATTTATCATATTTATTCTTATTTTCTTTAGCTATTTTAAGTTTAGTATCAATATCATGCATCTTAACTTCTCTATCACGCTCTTTATTATAAGTATCAAGAATTGCTTTTTGTTTTTCTAACTCATTTTTCTGACGAGCAACAGCATTTCTCTTCTCTTCAAGACGCTCCATACCTTCTTGTTTAGCTTGTTCTGCAACACCATTATCATAAGAAATCATATTCGCATCAGCACGAATAAGTTCAATTTGTTGCTTAATATAACCATCAAGTTCAAGAGTTTTACGGTCTTCATTACCCTTAGCTTCAATCTTCTGAAGTTCAAATTCTTCACGCATTTGCTCAAGCTGTTGGTCCATTTGTTTAGCTTGAAGTTCATATTGCTCTTTAGCAGTTTGGAACTTATCTATAAGTTTACGAACTTCAGCTATATTATCACCTTCAATTGCAGCAACTGCAGAACGAATATCACCATTTTGAGAAGCATTAAAAGCTAATTGGCGAAGATTATCAAGTTTTTCTTTTTCAACAATAGAATTCTTGGCTTTAATTACATAATCTGCATATAAATGAGATTTAACATCAAGACTTATATACTTAAGTTTGTTATTAGAATCTCTGAAAGAAGTATCAAGACCATCAATCCAAGCAAGCTTAGAATAATCCATATCTCGAGCATAATCTCGTTCACGAATACAATCCATCATATATTCGACAATAACTGTACCCATTGAACCACGAGCAATAGCTTCTTGAGTAGTTCCCTTGCCAGCAGTATTAGCAATTTCTCCATAACGCTGAGGAGTCATATCAGCAGCAAGATTTGCTGTGTCTTTAACCTCAGCAAGAAGGTCAGTTAATTGTTTAATATAATCACCAAGAGTTGTATTAAGCATACGAACTTGTTGTGCCCTAAGCATACCTTGGTCATCTTTATCCTCTACATAAAGAACACCATCAGCTAACATCTTATAAATAGTATCTTCAGCATTTTTACCAAGTAAAGACTTTGGTAAAAGAAGAATACTAAGTTTAAGTTTAGCTATAGCCATTTCACGAGCATAAGAAACTATATTATAAAAAACTTGATAAGGAGTAACTATATCAATAACACTAAATCTTCCATAACCAGGCAATAATTCCATTAATCCGTTATAAGGAAGTTTTCCATTACGATTAAAAGCAATAGCACGGGCTTTATAAGGATAAATAGAATCATTACGAGTTCCTATACGAACAGACTCATAAACTTGAGGGACATAAACATATTCAATTGATATATCCCCCGTAGAGGAATTTAGAACATAATCATCATCTTCTACACGAGTAGACATAAGACCAGCTTGACTAATATATGTAACTATAGCTTGTCTTTCCATTCCACGCCAAGTTACATGATATACATCAAAAAGACCACCATTATAATCTCTTTTAAGTATAGGGTCATTATTAAAGAAATTACGCTCAGCGTGTGTAAATTTATTACAAACATCGCTGTAATATTCAGCAAACTTACCAAAACTTAATTCAACTGGTCCATTAGCGTTTCCTTGACCATAATAGGTTTCAAGAAATTCTCTATCCTTTTCAGTAAGATACTCATCAAATTCATCAAGTATTTGTTGAAGAGAAAGTTTACGTCTTTCACAAAACATATCATAATCTTCAACAAATTGCTCACTATTAGGAATAGGAAAAGCATCTATAGGATTAACAGTTCTCTTTACGAGTTTTGTTCCTACAACATCGGCATATGTATATGCCTCACCGAAACAAATAAAATCATTATAAAGTTTTGTATAGAATAATGTATCATCAGTTATATCTCTGATAACATCAAGAATATCTTGACCTTGTTTAGAAATATCATCAATATAATCTTCATTAAACTTTTCAACAAATTCTTCAATGTTTACTTGTTCTTGAGGATTAAATTGCTGAGGGTCACCACCTTGATTAATATATTCTTGAAAACTTCTTTGAATTTCAGCAGCAATAGCGTTTTGTAAAAGAATTGAAACTTCTTCACGAAGTCTTGCATCTTTAGCAAATACAACTTCTGGATTATTAGCACCAACTACAAATATATGCTCATTTTTATTATATTCTGAAATGTATCTACGAATAATACCTTTTATTAAATCATAATTACGCATTTCAGCAGGAAAACGAGTATATTTTTCATTAGTAGCATTATAAGGATTAAGAATTTTCTTATAGAACTCACCAGGCATTCTATCATGCATAATTTCATACCTTTGATATAGTTCTTTAGTATCTCTTAAACCTATAGCTTTACCTATAATCCAATCGCAACAATTAGCATACCATTCAGGTTTTCTTTTTTCTGAATTTGGGACTCTCTGTTTAGGAAAGTCATAAACTCCATTATAAGCAAATTCCATATTTTAAAACCAATCTCTATTTAATATATCGTTTTCTTCAATGTTCTCAGCAGTAAGAGGTTGTCTATTTTCTAAATCGTGTAAACCTTTAAGCTCAGCAGCTTTCCATTCAATACCGCGAAGTAACATTTCAGACACTCTATCAAAGTTACCTTTACTATTCCATTTCTTGAGTTCTAAAATCGCTTGATAGTCATAAATAAGATGAAAATTCCTAACAGGATTTCCTTCTTCATCTTTGCCTATCTCTTCATAAAGATACTCTTTCAGAAGTCGAATAGCATTTAATTTTTTAGCATTGTCGCCAATACTATATCCGTATGTTTTTGAATATGCTTCTTGAATACTTGCATCCCAAACAAAAATAGGTTCAAATGCAAGATAACTTGTAGCACCCCATTTTTTAAAGTTACTAACAGTTTCACCTCGGTTTATTTCAACATTTGTAGTTCCTTTACAATTATAGAACCTTGCAAGTTGATAACAAATCATATCGGCTTCTTCAAGTCTATCTGGACGACCATAATAAGCTGCAACTTTTTTAGATTTAAATCCATTAATTGCGTGTGGATTCATCCAAACAGATATACTGTTATGAGAGTGCTTATTTGTAATTTCGTTCTTTTCTTTATCTACACCAACAGGGTCGTAAGTAATACTATAAAGGCCTTCAGGTATTTCTTTAATTTTACCAGTTGTTGTAATCCTTTCTATATACTCAGGAAAAAACCAAATACGAACACAACCATGAGGGTCTTCATTTCCTCTACGGGGGACACCCTGTATCCAATCGTAAACAGTCTTTCCTTCAGCAGCTAAACGAGCATTAGAAACAAACTCAAGTTTGCCCTTAGACTCGTCAAACATTCCATCAGTAAAAAATCTTAAATCAGAATCAATACGAAGTCTATCTTCCCAAGCAGTTAATTCCTCAGAACTAAAAATATTTTCAGAAGCACTACTAAAAGACTCAGAAGGCATTAAAGCATATTGTCCAAGATAATTAATATAGTCAGCATAAGATTTAGAACTCGCTTTCTTATCTAATCTTTCTTGTTTTGCAATTTGTAATCCAACACTTAAATTACTGTTACCATCTTTGTCCATACCAGGAACACCCTGGTATAAACCTTCAAGTCCCCAACAATAAGGTTTGAAAAATCCACAAACTTCTGAACGAGCATCTCTATCCCAAACATTTTCAAAAGGCATAAAGTGAAATGCAAGAGGATTATAAAAGTTTTGTTCAAATACTTGCATATTACCAGAAGTAGCAGTTCCCCAAGCCATAAGAGTACCAGTAACAAATGAACCAGTTCTCATTGCAGGTTCAGTAACATTCATAAAGTCATCAAAGTTTTCCATAGTGGAAAGCTCTTCAACTTTAACAACAACAGCATCTTTACCAATAGCACAATCTGGATTATTATGAGCAGAAACAGAAAGTAATGCTGATTTCCAAGAATTGTCAGCTTCAACTCCATTACGAAGTTTATAACCTAATCTGAAATCTTCTTTGGTTGTAGAAAGAATACCACGAACAAAAGGTGATTTTTCTTCATAAAAACGAATATCAGAAATAGCAAAGTCAGTAAGACCACCACGGTCTGTAAGATATTTACTATCAGCAGCTACATGAATAACAACTTTTCTTGAATTACAATTAACGGTATTTGCAGAATCGGAAGCCATAATATAAGAGAAACCACCACGACGAGTTTTATCTATTATAAGATGGAAACCATTATTCTTAACAAATTCCATTACATGAAATGTCCAATACTGAGCATCTATAAACTTAGGAAAATCAAAATGTTTAGTTGCAACATTCTTATTACCTTGAATAATAGAACCCTCATCAAGTCGTTCCATTCTTGTATAATTCAAGAAATTATAATGAGAACCTGTTATATGACACATATGAACTGTACCATCGGGATACAAAAGACAAGGAGCATCAAATCCGTGTTTCCTACGATATTGCTCTCTTTTACGAAGTTTAGTATGAGCAATACTATTAGGTTTAAAACTTGTGTATTCGTTATTCTCACGATAATAATCCGCCATTTCTGTAAGTAAATGTGTATTTACAAACTTAATCTGAGGATTAATATTCATAAGAAAACCACCACTATCTCCAATTAGAAACAAATCATAAGGGTCAACATAACCAGCTTCTGAAGCTTTTTTATATCTCGATTTATCTTCAAGAATATAATCAAGAAATGGATAACCAGTTGTCATTGTATTATCATTTTTATTACTAATCCAACAATAGTTGCTGTTGAAATACCACAAAGAATATAATTATAAGTTTTTTGTCTTGCTAAACTTTTTTCTAAAGATTTATTAATATCTTCATATTTTTTATTTTTAACATAAAGATTATGATTATCATTTGCAAGACTTTTTATTTGCTCAGTTTTAGTATAACTTAATTCTTCTAAATCAAATATTAATTCAGATTGTTTTTCACATATCTCTTTATAATGCTTTCCTTCCGCAAGTTTAATATTTGCTTGTTGTATAAGCTCTAAAGGAACTACAACAAGACTATCAGCATTTTCTTTATTCTGACTCCACAAGTTGTTTGAACTGATTAACAGCGTCAATATCATTATTGGCTTTAATAATTTCAATTTCATTTATAAATTCAGTTTTAATTTTATAAATTATACTATCCTTTTGTTTTATATTATATTCTATAGAATCAATTTTATGAATAGCAACAGTATCAATATTATGATAATAATCAAGTTCAACTATAGCTTTATTATATTCTTTATTAAGCTTATTATACTTTACTTTATATACAGTGCTTATAGCAATAACACTTAACAAATAAAATATTGTTATTATTAATATAGATTTTTTAATCTCCATATTAAATCTTTAGTAACTTGTTTTCTTGGAGGAATATCTAATACAATACAAGCTATATAAGCAGCCATACCAACACCACGATTAACAGCATCATCGAAGATTTCATTCGAAAACTTTTGAGATTTACATTCATCAAGTTCAAATTTATCCCAATAATCTTTTTTATATATCTTTTTAATCTCGTGAGTAAGCCAATTATTATTTTTTAATATAGCTGTAATTTGTTTATTAGATTTTCCTTTTTTATCAACTTTGTCTATATAAGACCAAATACTTGAAGTAGGATGTGCTCTACGACTTATACCCATATAGGTTTCACCACCTTTATCATCTGGGTCGTTCACATAACCTCCTTCAGCACTAATTGTGCGTCTGAAAGCTATGTCAAAATTAGCCATAATTTATTTTTTAAATCGGGTTTTAATTTCTTCTAAAACATCTCCCTCAACAATCTCCCAATCAATAGCAAATAAATCTTCAGCAGTGGGCATATATTGTTCAGCTTCTCCTGTATTAAGATTTATCTTTAACATTTGATTATGATAACTAATTCTTTTACAAGTAGCAAGAATAATATCCTTTGCAGCATAAGTAAGAGATGTCATTTTAGGTATAATATCTTCACTTATAATTGCAGGGACTTGGCAGAAAATTACATATTTAATATTAGTTTTTCTGCAAATAATCTTTCTATTTTTAGTACATTCTTCAAATGCGTTACCAAAAGTCATACCCATAATAAATGTTTTTATTGTTTAATCTTCTAAAACTCTACGAACCCAACCAAGAAAAAATTTAGATTGAGAACTATTGTTTCTAACTATTTTATCATAAGCTTTAATTCTTTCTATTTTATATTTATAAACAAGTGCGTCTTCTTTATAAATATCAAGACTATCTTTTAAAGAATTATTTTCTTGTTTAAGAAAGTATACATTGTTTTCTAAATCAGTTTTATCAATATTAATGGCAATAATAGAATCACGGAGTTTTTGTATTTCCCCCGTAAGGAAATTGATGCTATCTCTTGCCTCATAATAAAGAATATCATAACCAATAGGTGCAATATTCTCTTTACGGGGATTAACTGATTTACAAGAACCTAATAATAAAAATGCTAATAATATAATACTAATCTTCTTCATTGAATAAACTTTTAACAGGAGCTCCAGCTTGAACTTCAAGATAACGGTCTTTAAGAATTGCACAAATTTCATCACGAAGATATTTCATTTTGTAAAATGTAGTTTTAGGCTCAGGATTTTGTTTAACATGATAAAGACCATCAGGAAACCTACGAGGCATACCATATTGATTTAAAACAAAATCTCTATCTATATGACAAAGCCATAATCCAGCACAAGGTATATTTAAAATAGTTTCTACAAAGAAAGCATACTGAGAAAGTTGAAGATTATAAATATTTCCATTACAATTTTCTAAATGAGAAACAGGTGGTTTAAGAAATTCATTCTTATGTACAAATGTTTTTGTTTCTTGGTAAGGTTTTACAGACTTATCTTTTTTATAATAACCTGCTTGAAATTTAAGACCTCCACGATTAGTTTTCCAATCGCCTATAACAAATTGGTCTTCCCTTAAACAAAGAACATCAATACAACCAGAAACAAGAAAGTCTATAAGAAATGCACCTATTTCAGAATATATTTTATAATCTCTATCTAAATAATATCTAAAAACTTTGTAAATATCAGGATATTTATTTTCAGTAGCTTCAATAAAATCTTGTATATCTAATGGCTTTACATACTCATTTATATTAGGAATATCAGCAACAGTTATCATTTCGCCTCGAGAATTAGTCATATATTTAACAGCATCGGTAAACATTGAAGAACCTTTTATTCCATCTTCAAGACCATTATGATAACGAGTTCCTTCTTCTTGAGCTTCCTTAGTTATTGTAGACCATTGTTTTTCAAGTTCTTTTTCAGATATATGAAGTTCTTTTGCTTTATATTTAAGCCAATATGCTTTATCGAATTCTTGAGCATATCTATGAAGCATAGTTGTAGTAGACAAATATTTATTACCAATACTGTCTGTATAACTATGATTTTCTTCCTTAAATGTAAGGCGAATATCATTATATCTTGTATCTCGAACTTGCATATTTAATTTCTAAAAATCGTCATCTTCATCGGCATCCATAGAAGAAAGTATTTGAACTCCTCCACGAGCCATTTTGATTTCTTCTTCATTACGAAGATTATCATAAGCTGTATTAAGAGCTTTAATCATATCAGGGACAGCTTTAACCTGGTTTGATAATTGATTATGGAGCCCCATTATAACTGGAATATCTGCTTCAGCAAGAACTCCACGAAGTTTATTATTTAAATATTCAATAGCTTTACCAGCAACAAGACTTGACACATGGAAAGCTTTTTGAAGGTTTTCAATAGCAACACCAGCTTCAGTTATACATTGCTTATAATATTTCTTTATAAGTTTTTTAACTAATTCATCTGGTTGATAAGTTTTATCTAAATCGAAGTTATCTATTGCTTCAAGTAAAGATTCTTCATCACTAAGACCTCTTTGACGACAAGGGCTTTTGGGGTCACCAAGATAATAAATAACACCACATTCAGCAATATATTTCCTTTTATCAGGAGTGTTATCACGCATATAAAGCTCCCGAACATCTTTATCAAGTAATTGAGAAGGATTGGGAGCTTTAGGCATACCGGTAACATCAATTGTTATCAGTCTATTTATATCAAGTTTCATTTGGTTCAAATGTAAATTTATATTTGCTATATTTATTAGGTGTTGTAGGAACAACTTTCATTATACCCATACAATATATAAACATATTAGCATAAGGTTTTCCAGCAGTAGCACAAAGTCTATCATATTTATCTCTATGTAATTCTCTATTTATTTTGAATATTACACGGAGTCTATCATCTCGTCTTGCTTTATTTGCAGAATCTATATAAAGATTTTTTGTATATTCTTTATATTTTTCTTTAGTTGTTGTTTTTCTTATATCAGTTAATCTTATCTTACTTTTAGCTTTTCTAAATTCTTCTCTAATGGTATTTCTTCTAATATTTCCTATGTATGGAATTTTAGCGACTTTGTGATTTTTAATACCATTAGCTATTTCAGCATCATAATTATCTATAATTTCTTTTAAAATGGTAGAGCTGTCGGCATTATAGCCGACAAGCTCTACCACATCCAACAACTTTAGAATCTTTGTAGAATCATTCATCATCCACTATGACAAACGGGTCGTCTTTATCTTCATTCTTTATAAGAGCTTTAATATCGTTAAAACTAACAATCTTAAACTCTAATAAATAAATGAATTTAGTATCAGCAAAGGCTGTTCTGTTAATTACAGATTTGGATAGCGCATCATCAGAATTGATATAATCTTTTACATTATTAACTGAAATCTTAGTTATACCATTAATATGAAGTCCCATTTCTAATGCACTTGCAGAAATAGAAACTCTATCTCCTAAAGCACCATTTAATTCTCCATTATATTTTGCAAGAATAGGGACAACACTTGCTTGAACTCCTTGTTTAGCAGATTTGCTACTCATAATAAGTTCAAACGGGTCAACTTTATATCTAAGAGCTACAATAGCATAGTTTTTACTTAGATTAATATTTTTCAATAACTGTTGTAGAATCTCAGGAGTAATTTCATCAGGATTTGTAGGAATATCTAAGCTGTAATTAGCTTTGGAAGATTTTAAATGATACATAACTTAATTATTTAATTTAAATGCAATAACTTCTACATTCTTATAATTATTCAAATCAAACTTTTCACTTACACAGTAATAACCATCAGCATCTTTAGTCATAATACCTAAAACTGATAAGTGTCTAAAGTTTGCATAATAAGCTCTAACATTACCACTGTAAATCTCTTTACATTTATCGCAAAGACCTGTACGACTAAGGAACACTTTATTATAATCTAACAATGTTCTATAAGCCCTTCTATCACCCGGACATAAATCCATAAAGTAACAGAATAATTCAAATATATCTTTGCTCTTTTCTGTATTACCATTAATACCTACTTTAATGCTTAATAGCTTATCATCTTCAGCAATATAGTAGTTATCTTTTTCTACATAATGTTTCTTCTTACTACTTCTATCTATAACAAATTTCATATCATTAGTAATTATGAATTTCGGTAACAAAAATATACATTTATTTTGGATTATCCAAAATTAATTCTTATTTTTGACATAGCAAATGTTCTTTGTGCTATTCCTTATGCTGGTGCTTATAATGATAAACTTAATCGTACCTTAGCAGTAACACACGCACGCACACGCATATACGCACGCACACCCACGCACGCATATACACGAACTTTATCTAAATTATAAAGAATAATAATAATAAACTATAAGGCAAACCTCGCAAACTCGGTTTACCTATAATTAATTATTATTATAAATAAAATAAAAATAAAACAATAAATATTGTTTATATTAATATTAATAATTATTTTATTAATTTTATTATAGATTACTTTATTAGTAACGCTCGCTACGCTCGCTGTAAGATTACTTGTACTCCGCCCGTAGAGGAAATGCACATTAACATTGGACTATTGCTTATATTCATATAATAAATAAACAAACAAATATTATGTATATTAATAAACACAACAAAGTTGTATTTAACTTCACTCATACTAAGTATGATGTTAGGTTTAGAAAAAAGGTTAATGATGAAGCTTTTCATCGTCTTGTAATTAGTCCTTTTGAAATAAAAGATAATTATGATTCCTTTCCAACTTATCAATCTCCCTACGGGGAATGTAATTTGGATAATTGTGTTATTAATACTCGTGAACTTGTTAAATGTGATTTAACACAAATTGAGTTTAAGTTCTTTCTTAGTATGCTTACTAACCTTGAAGAAAATACTAATAGGTTTGAATGTACTTTAAGTATACATTAAGTTTTCAAATTCCATTAATGTATACTTAAGGTTGGTTCAAATAATGTTACAAAGTCCG
>CALASV010000079.1 GCA_937888895.1 uncultured Clostridia bacterium
AAACCATGGTCTGATGCAACAGCAATATTTTGGTACTTAAAATTTTAATGACTAATTTTGAATAGTTTCATAAATTAATCTGTTATTGTAAAAGTAGAAAAGGAATAAACAATATGAATTTTATATGGTGTGATTATAATCCCAAAACAATGGATTATATCGAAAGTTGGCTGGATGAAAGTGCTATTAAATCCACAGGTTTAGATGAGGGGTTTCGGGATTTTTATGAATATTGGGTGAAAGAAGATGGATTTGTTGTAGGAAAGAATTTTTGGTGTAAAGTTGTTTTTGAAAATGACAATCCATTTGCTGTTATTGCATTCTGTTTGCATGAAGGTAAAATAATGATTATGGAACTAGTTATTGTACCTGAAAAAAGAGGACAGGGTAGAGCTTCAAAGTTACTGAAAGAATTTCTGGAAAGTGAAGAAATAATTGGTTTTGCCATACATAAAAGTGAAGCAACTATATATCCAAGCAATACAGCATCAAAAAAGGCATTTGAAAATGCTGGGTTTAAATATCATTACACTCACGAAGACGAGGATGCTATGTATTATGTTTACGAAAGTGGCTTGGATGATTAAAAATGTTATTTTTGATTTAGGTAAATAGCTTCTTGATACTAACTCAAGTGAATATTTGAAAAAATATTTTGTAAGATAAAATCTAAGTTGGTTACTAATGAAATAGTAAAATTAAAAATTGTAGAAAGATATTGTGAGGTATTTGGAATGGCATCCAACATGATTCATTATGTAATTTCTAAAAAAATACTGGAAAGAATTGAAGTAGAAGATTCTAAAAGATTTCTTTTTGGAGCATCTATTGTTCCAGATATTTCTATTCATGAGGATGGTTCTTATGATAAAGCACATTTTCAAGGATGGTCAATAGACTATTTGAAGAAAGGAATTGATTGGAGTTTGTTTGAACAACAATATTATAATAGTTTTGATATGGATTCTATATATTTGGGATATTGGTGTCATTTAATTCAAGATGCCATATGGTTTCATGATATAGTTGACAAGTGTATTCGGATATATCCTCAAGATATTCGGAAAAATTATTATCAAAAAGGATATAGTGATTATAAAAGATTAAATTATCTTTTATCAAAAGAATATCATCTTGTTGTTCCTTCTTTTTCTCAACAGGATATTCCAATAAAAGAAATACGAAAGGATTTGGTACAGACAAAATTGGATGCGTTTTATAAACAATTTAATTTTGTAGAATGTACAAAAAATGATTTGATAGTATATACTTGGGATGTAGTTATAAAGTATATAGAAAAATGTGTGGAATTCTGTGTTTATGAAATAGAAGCAAGGAAAAACAATGGAGTAAGAAGTAATCCATCTCATTTTTTTGTTGTGTTGTAGAAAGAAAAATAAGAATTCTACATAAATAATACAGGGAAAAGTGTTGATGAAACGGTAGAAGAAATAGTGACATTTGTAAAAGGTATTGAGTGATAATTTTAGGTTATAGAAAGTAAAAAATAAGACAAGCTAATGAAAATATGCGATGTTTTGTAAGATAAAATAAGAATTTAGCAAATAAAGTCGAGAATTATTTTTGTATTATGTAGTATTCTATGTTCATAAGGTGGTGAACAAGATGGAAGAACATATAGAAGCTGTTCAAAGAATGCAAGATTATATTCAACTAAATCTTAATAAAGATATTACTATGGCAGAATTGGCGAGAGTATCTAACTATTCTCCATGGTATTCGTATAGATTATTTGTCAAATTGTTAGGAATGACACCAGCTGTATATATTAGAAGATTGAGGTTATCAAAATCAGCATTAAGACTAAGAGATGAAAAAATAAGAATTATTGATGTTGCTTTAGAAACAGGATTTGATAGTGTGGACGGATATCAAAGAGCATTTTATAAAGAATTTGGATATAATCCATGTGAATATTCTATGTGTCCTATTCCGATATATTTGTTTAAGCCTTATGGGATAAAATATTCTAAAAGAAGTGGGGATACAAAAATAAGTGATGTGAAAAGTGTATTTGTTCAAGTAATAGAAAAACCAGAACGAAAGGTTATCATCAAACGAGGTAAAGAAGCAAAAGAATATTGGAAATACTGTGAAGAAGTTGGATGTGACATTTGGGGATTATTAAGTAGTATTAAATCAATGAGTGGTGAACCTATATGTTTATGGCTACCACAAAAGTATATAAAAGAAGAAACCTCAGAATATGTACAAGGTGTGGAAGTATCCGTAGATTTTTCTGGAGAAATTCCAAATGGTTTTGATATAATAGAACTACCAAAATGTAAATATATTATGTTTCAGGGCGAATCTTTTGAAGAAGTAAATTTTGGAGAAGCTATACAGCAGGTTATGGAAGCAATAAAAAAATATAATCCACAGATAATAGGCTATCAATGGGATATTTCTAATCCATGTATTCAGTTAGAACCTATAGGAACAAGAGGATATATAGAATTGCATCCTGTAAAAGATATGTAGATAAATTTCAAGTGGTAGAAATTGAAAAATAAGAATTGGAGAGTTGGATGAATGAAAACTTTAGTGATATTGAGTGCAGCTTGTGGAGTTGGTAAATCTACAATAAAAGATACATTGAACGAAAGCAATATATTAGACAATTATGTTTGTATTGATACTGATGAAGTTGGTATCAATTGGTGGGATTATGCAGGAACAAAGAATGAATCTAAATTTAGTGATGATTGTTTAGCTGAAGCTGTTCGAATGTCGAATGATAAAAATTTGCTTTTTGCGACATGTATGAATCCATTAGATTTTTATGGGAAAATTAGCATTCCACAGTGTATTACATCAACTTTTTTTATTGGAATGACTTGTTCTGATGAAGAAATTACTTTGAGATTGAAAGCAAGACCAAAAGAAAGAATGTGTGGAAGTGATGAATTTATTGCTGGACAAATCCAATATAATGATTGGTTTAAGGAGAATGCAGGTAAATTCCAATTCTACATAGATAATACAAATAAAAGTGTTGATGAAACGGTAGAAGAAATAGTGACATTTATAAAAGGTATTGAACAATAACTTCCAATTTTTATAATTGAATCAAGCCCATACAATAGAACTCCGTTCTATTGTTATCACTTGTAAAAAGAACTCGCTCAATTCTAAGTTATAGAGAGTAAAAAATAAGAATTTTACGGAGGGATATACATGACAAAGTTTTATTTTATAAGGCATGGACAAATGGATAATTCTATGGCAGGAGAAAAATTTTATAAGGGATTTAGTTATCATATGATGACTTTGTCTGAAAAAGGAATTAGTCAAATATATGAAACTGCCAAAAATGAAAAACTAAAGGATGCGGAATTAATTATTACATCACCATTTGGTAGAACAATGCATAGTGCAGCCATTTTATCGAAAGAGTTAAACATAGATATAAGAGTAGAAACTGATTTACATGAGTGGTTAGCTGACGGAGTCACATATGAATTTTTGTCTGATGAAGAGGCTTCTCGTTCCTATCAATGCTTGACTGAAAATAAAGGACATCATCCGATAGGAGAAATATGTATATGGGAATCTGCAGAACAGATGAAAAAACGTGTCATGAAAGTTTTGGACAAATATACAAAATATGATTCTGTTATTGTTGTATGTCATGGAACTCTTATGCAGTATGTATTAGAAATAGAACATCCTATGAATGGACAAATACAGGAGTTTATCTATGGGTGAGAAAGCATAATATTCAGATTATCAGTGAGTCTAAATTTATGTGAATATTTGAACTTGGAGATGGTATGATATGGAAAAAATTCTTATAATGGATGAAAAAAATTATTCTCCTGATTTAGAAGAAATTTATCGGGTAGCGGTAAGAGGAATTATTTTTATTGATGGCAAATTGCTAATGATAGAAGATGATTTTGGGGAAGTGAAACTCCCAGGTGGTGGAGTGGATAACACAGAAGATGACTACCAAGCATTAGTACGAGAAGTAAAAGAAGAAACTGGATATGATGTAATTCTAGAAACAATGGTACCGTTTGGAGAAATAGAAGAAAAAAGATTATCCGTTTATGAACCAATGATTTGGCATCAAATTAGTCGTCTGTATTTTTGTCATGTTTACCCAAAGAAAGGAATCTGCAATTATACAGAAGATGAGAAGAAGTATGGATTTAAGCAAGTATTGTATACTTTGAATGAAGCATTAGAGAAGAATAGAATAATGCTTGAAAAAGAAGGCAAACAGGCTTGGACTCAGAGAGAATATAAAACTTTGTTACTTATACAAGATTATTTAGCAAATAAGTAAATACAATTTTGTGGGTGTTTGAAATTTTCAAACTGTCAAGATAAAAAATTTTACAGGAGGTAAAAGTATTGAAACTACATAAAACAAAAATGATAGTACCTATTTTGATTACAGTTGTTATTGTAGTGTATTGTGTTGTTTACTTTGGCATTTCTATGTTGCTATTTCGTGGTTTATGGCAATTTCTTTTAGGAATTGTACCACTTGTCTTAGCAGTAGTTATGGTCAAAGTTTGCATAGAGAGAATAAACGAGATAAGGAATGGAGAAGAAGATGATATTAGTAAATACTGATTACATTAGTGGAAAAGAATTAGAAATGTTAGGGCTTGTGAAGGGAAGTACCATTCAATCCAAGCATTTGGGAAAGGATATTACACAGAGTCTTAAAACTTTAGTCGGAGGAGAGTTGAAAGCCTATAATGAGATGATGAATGAAGCAAGAGCGATTGCTACGAAACGAATGGTAAGTGAAGCAGAAGGAATGGGTGCAGATGCGATAGTGAATGTTCGTTATGCTTCGGCTGCTGTGATGCAAGGAGCTGCAGAAGTAATTGTATATGGTACTGCTGTGAAATTTGTTCAGAAATAGTATAAGATTTGCTTAAAATAGAATAGAAACATCTTCTAACCATTGTAACCTATTTATTACAGTGGTTTTTCTTATGTCCAAAAGTGGAGAGGAAAAAGTGGGAAGCAAAACCTTTGGACATAATGTCCAGAAGTGGAGAGCCAAAAGGGAAAGAAGAACCTTTGGACATAATGTCCAAAAGTGGAGAGCCAAAAAGAGAAAGCAAACCTTTGGACATAATGTCCAGAAGAGGGAGTGATAAAAGAGAAACAAAACTTTTGGACATAATGTCCAGAAGTGGGGTGATAAAAGAGAAACAAAACTTTTGGACATAATGTCCAGAAGTGGAGTGTTAAAAAGAGAACTAAAACTTTTGGACATTGTGTTCAGAAGTGAGGAAAGAGCTTGGAAGCGTGAGAGAAAGTTTCCAAGCTTTTTCTTTTATCAAATAAAAATTGGAAAGGAAAGAAGGAAAAAGTATGGAGTTTTTTGCATTGGCGATTTCTACGTTAACTACAATAATCACAGCACTTGGAGCAGGAGTAGGTGTTTGGGGGATTGTCAATTTATTGGAAGGCTATGGTAGTGAAAATGCACAATCAAGGTCGCAAGGAATTAAACAACTAGTGGCTGGTGGAGGTATTGTAGTAATTGCACAAACTGTTATTTCACAACTAGCCACATTATTTTAGCGTATGGGAACGATAGTAGACAAAATCACGGAGTTCCTCAAAGAGATGTTACAGGGGTGGGTGCTGACCAATCTGAATGCTTTATTTACGGATGTGAATACAAAAGTAGGGAGTATTGCAGGAGAGGTCAGCCAAACTCCTAGCACTTGGAATGCGAGTATTTTTCAGATGATTCGCACCTTATCTGATAATGTCATTGTTCCGATTGCAGGGATGATAATTACGTTTGTACTTTGTTATGAGTTGATTTCAATGGTCATGGAAAAAAATAATTTCCATGAGTTTGAACTGTGGTTTTTCTTTCGATATTTGTTCAAAGCTTGTATTGCTGTAGTTATCGTTAGTAATACTTCGGATATGGTGATGGCAATTTTCGACATAGGACATCATATCGTGACAAGTGCAGGGAATATCATTACTGGTTCTATGAGTATTGATATAGAAAGTACCCTTCGTCTGATGGTGGAAGAACAGTTTGTGACAATGGAGATTGGAGAATTGATGGCTCTTGGGATGGAAACGATGTTGCTTAGTTTTAGTATGAAAATTATAGCAGTGCTTATTACCATTATTTTATATGGAAGGATGATTGAAATCTATTTGTATGTCTCCGTTGCTCCAATTCCGTTTGCTACGATGACCAATCGAGAGTGGGGAAGTATTGGAAGTAACTATATCAAAGGCTTACTAGCACTTGCGTTTTAAGGATTTTTCATTATGGTATGTGTAGCCATTTATTCGGTTTTAGTATCTAGTATTACGATTGCTCCGAATATTCATACAGCATTATGGGGTGTGGCAGGATATACGATGTTGTTATGTTTTTCTTTGTTTAAGACAGGTTCGTTATCGAAAGCTATTTTTAATGCTCATTAAAAGAAGGGAGAGAGAACGATGGCAATTTCCGTAGCTGTGCCAAAAGAATTAAGTGGAATTAAAAACAAAATTGTATTTAATTTAACGAAGCGACAATTAGTGTGTTTTGGTAGTGGCGGTTTTCTTGGAGGCTGTCTTTATATGGTAACGAATGATGTAGTAGGAACAGAATTGTCCACTTTTGCGATGATGATAGTTTTATTTCCATTTTTATTTTTGGCAATGTATGAAAAAGAGGGATTTCCAGCAGAAAAGTGGTTGTATTTGATGCTACGGCAAAAATTTTTTACACAAGGCATTCGTCCCTATCAATCAGAAACCATATATTTATTAGAAGAACAAGGGGTGAAAAATTTTGAACAAAAAATAAGAGGAAGAACAAAGAAAGGTCAACCAGAAGAACAAGAATAGGAGGTGAAACATTTTGAGCAAAAAGCAAGAGGTAGAACCAGTAGAGGTTAGCCAAAAGAAAATAGATAAAGGTACTTTCACAAAGCAAAAACAAGGGTGGAACTGGAAAAGTATATTTGTTAAAAATAATACAAATAATACTTCGTCAAAGCCAACGACAGCACAACAGACGATTCCGTTTGAAACAATGTATTATGATGGCATTTGTAAGGTAACATCGAAGTATTATACAAAAATGATAGAATTTACAGATGTAAATTATGAGTTGCTTGATGTGGAGGAACAAGCAGAAGTATTAGAATTGTATAGTCAGTTTATCAATTATTTTTCGCCATCTATTCAGGTACAGTTATTTTTCTTTCATAGACAAGTCAACGAGCAGAAATTAAAAAAGCCATTTGTGATTCCATTACAAGAAGATGGATTTGATGACATTCGATTAGAATTTTCAGAAATGCTACAACAACAGGCAGTCAAAGGAACAAAAGGGATTGTAAAGTCAAAGTATGTGGTGTTTGGGATAGAAAGTGCGAGTTTGAAAGAAGCTCGGTCGAAGTTACAAACGATAGAAACAGATATCGTAAAAAATTTAAAACGGATTGGTGCAACAGCAAGAGTATTAAATGGAACAGAGCGAATGCGTGTCTTTCATGATTTTTTTCACCAAGATACGATGGAGGAACTTCCCGTTTCTTTTTCTGATTTAATGAAGTTAGGAAGTTCTGTCAAAGATGTGATTGCTCCGTCTGGATTTGATTTTCGTTCTTCCACTCGTTTTCAAATGGGAGAACTATTTGGAAAGGTATTTTACTTGGATATGATAGCACCACAATTTACCGATGAATTAGTAAAAAATCTGCTTAGTATACAAGAAAATATTAGTATATCGATGCATATACGGACAGTAGAACCACTCAGAGCCATTAAAATGTTAAAGGAAGCCTTATCGAATATTCAAAAAATGAAACTAGAGGAGCAGAAAAAAGCAGTAAGAAGTGGGTACGATATGGATATCATGCCACCT
>CALASV010000080.1 GCA_937888895.1 uncultured Clostridia bacterium
TGAGTATAAGAACGCAGACGGAACAGTGCGGAGAGAACTCCGCTTGCCGGAGTTCGTCTTTGAAAAGAAATCTTTGGAGAGCTACAAAGGCAAACCTATCATCATAACCCACGATGCCGGAGAAGTGGATAAGAACAACGTTAGACGTGAACAAATTGGCACAATCATGAGCGCCGGATACCGAGACGGCGACAGTGTGCGATGTGAAATCATCATACATGATGTAAATGCGATGCAGCGTTGCGGACTTAAAGAATTATCCCTCGGGTATAGCTTGGAAACTGATGATACTCCCGGAGTATACAGGGGAGAGAAATATGACTGTATACAGAAAAATATTGAAATCAATCATCTTGCACTTGTTGGAGAAGCGAGAGCTGGAGAAACAGCAAGACTCAATATGGATAGCAAAGATGAAGATTATATAAAAGGAGGCAGAGTGATTATGTATAATCCAGACAAAAAAGGTTACAGAGCTGATGATGGAGAAGAATTAAGTCCAGAAGAATTAGAAGCAGCAATTGCTCTTTTTAAGGCTCAAAAAGTTGCTGAAAATGCGAGTGGCGAAGGTACTGATGGGACAGTAGAGAGCAGTTCTGATGTAGGCGAGAAAAATTTGATTGAAAAAGTAAGAGCAAACATGGAACGTCGAAATGCAGAAAACAATGAAATGTCAACAGAGGATGTGATTGCAGAGCAAAAAGAAGATTTAGAAATTTTACTTGCTGAAATTGATAAGTTACAGGCATCCAATGATATGAGTGTAATGGACGGGAAAACAAGTACAGATTCGGCAAATGAAGAAATCAAAGATACTACTATAGTGGAGGAAGATAAGCAGAAAAAAGAAGTAAATATGGATTCCGTAGACCAAATGTTTAAGGAGCGTTTAGATATTTGCAGAATGGCAGATAAGCTTCAGTTAGATGGTATTGAAACTCTTTCCGTAAGAGAAGGAAAAGTTAAAATTATTAAAGCTGTGAATCCAAAGATGAACTTGGATGGGAAAAGTGATAGTTATATTTCGGCAGCTTATGATATTGCAAAAGAAACTTTTTATAGTCGCAAGAGTACAGATGACCAGAGAAGACAGATAGTAGAAGCACAGGTGCGTAAAGATGCTAAAGAAGAATCTAATTCAAAAGAAGCTCGTAAAAATATGATTAACCGAATGATGGGAGGTAGAAAGTAATGAGTATGGCAGTACAAACATCTTATAATTTTGGTTTTCCAAAAGGAATAGCTGGTGGGCTTTATGATTTATCTGCTCATGAAGTAGTAACTAGACAGGCAGAAGGTACCATAAAGTTCGGTATGGGTGCTGTAGTTGGAACAAATAAAGGAACTGATGTTACTATTCCAACAGCTACGAATATATCCAATGATTTTGAAGGAGTTATTGTTCATAATTCTGTAATGGTGGAATTGGATATGAATAATCAGCTGAATATCGCAGATAAGAGAATCGTTGGTTGTTTACATCGTGGAAAGATTTGGGTTGCAACTGGAGAAAATGCAAGACCAGAGTACAAAGAAAAAGTGTACCTTATTACAGATGGTGCAGAAGCTGGATTATTTACAACGAAAGAAGATACAGCTACAAAAGTAGAGGTAAATGCTTATTTTCTTGGTACAACGGATAATGGAATTGCAAATGCAGAATTTTTTGCTGGAATTGTATCAAGTAATAATTAAGAGGAGGTAGAACATGAACCAGTATAATACAGACGATTATAGAACATTAAATTCTTCTAATGTGATGAAGAGCATTGCTGATATGCCAAATTTACGTTTTGATAGTGCAGAACAAGCAAGTATCTTTTTTGCTCGTGAATTAGACCAAGTATAAGCAATATCCTGAATTATCAGCATTAACACATTTCCCAATTACTTCTGAAGTAAATGCAGGAGCAGAAACTACTACATTTTATAGTTATGATATCGTGGGTATGGCAGAGATTATCAATAATTATGCAACAGACCTTCCAAGAGTGGATATCAAGGGAGAAGCTCATACTGCTAATATCTGTTCGGTTGGTGATAGTTACGGATATAATGTACAGGAGATGAGAGCAGCTCGTTTAGCAGGAAAGTCCTTAGATGCTAGAAAAGGTGCAGCAGCTCGTAAAGCTTCTGATTATAAGGTAAATAAGATTGCGTTTCGAGGAGATGAAAAGCACAATCTTATTGGTATCTTTAGCGAAAATAATGATATTCCAATTTATACACTTTCTGTTGTGGAAATTGATGGTGTTCAGTATACTGATTTCGCTCATAAGGAAGCAGATATAATTTTAGAGGATTTGAATGGTATGCAGAAGTTTATTGATAAAATTACAATGTCTATTGAAAGACCAGATACTTTAGCATTACCAGCTCATATTTATATGGATTTAGCAACAAGAAGAATTCCAAATACAGAAACGACGATTCTTAGCTTTTTAAAGGAACATTCTCCTTATTTGAAAAACTTTGAGTCTATGCCAGAATTACAGGCTTCTGCTACGGATATCAATACAAGTGGAAAAGATATTGCTTTTATGTATACAAAATCTGAAGAAAAGTTTAGTTTAGAAATTCCTTTACCATTTTATCAGTATCCTTTACAAGTAAAGAATTTAGAAACAGAAGTTCCTTGTGAGCAAAGAACAGCAGGTCTTATTATTTATTATCCATTGTCAATGTTACTTGCCTATGGAGTTTAAGAGGAGGAAAGTCAGCGTGAAAATTATAAACAAATCAAGAAAAATTATTTCTATCGGAGGAATGGCACTTCTTCCGGGAAAAACAATGGAGTTACCAAAAGGTGTAGAGAAACATCCATCTATTTTAGATTATTTAAAAAAAGGAGTTGTTGCTGATGTTAATGCAGTAACAACTTCTTTTGTATCTGCAGATATTTCAGATGAGGAGAGAACTAAAATTGCAGAAGAAGCTGTTGCAAAGTATAAAGAAGAATTAGAGTTACAAGCAAAGGCAAAGGCAGCTTTAGAAACAGAAATCAAGACAGTAAAAGGAATGAGAAAAGAAGAATTGATGACAAAAGCATTAGGTATGGGAATTGAAGTATTAGATTCTGATACTACCGATGTGTTAAAGGATAAGATTATCAAAGCACTTGGTAAGTAGGAGATAGCTGTTATGGAAGCCTTTGATATTATTAGAACTACAATGAAAGAATTTTCAGAGGTTTCAGATGAGGAGATAAAAGTTTATATTTCCCTTGTAGAACCTATGGTTAGTAAAAAGAAATTTGGTAAGGTGTATGCACAAGCACTTGCTTATTTGACTGCTCACAAAATGAAAATGCAAGGATATGGTAATACAGAAAATGGAACAATTGGAGATTCTCTTAGGATAGCTTCTTGTTCGGAAGGAGAAACTTCTGTTAGCTATAATGCAACACAACAAACAAATCTTCAAGCAAATGCAGAATATGCACTTACAACGTATGGTATGCAGTTTCTTTCCTTGAAAAGAATGGCTATCGTTCCAATTTTGTGTTCTGGAGAGGGGTCTTGCTATGGCTGTTAAAATAAAAGACAGAAAAACATCAGATTGGAAAAAACTCGAAAAAGAATTAAAAGAATTGTGTGGAATGGAAGTTCGAGTAGGATTTCAGCATGGAAAAGCAAAAGAAGAAAACGGTGCAGATATTTGTGATGTAGCAGCATGGAATGAATTAGGTGTTGAAAGCAAAAAGATACCATCTCGTCCATTTCTTCGTAAAAGTGTAGATGAAAATAAAGAAGAAATAGAGGCATTTCTTAAATCACAAGCAAAGCGTGTTATGAATGGAGTTCCAGCAGAAAAGATTTTGAAAGAAACAGGGGCATTTCAAGTAAGTCTTATTCAAGAAAAGATTGAAAATGGAAGTTATGAAAAAAATGCAGATGCTACTATTCAAAGAAAAGGTTCTGATAAGCCACTCATTGATACTGGAAGAATGCGACAATCGGTTCATTATGTTATTGAAAAGAAAGGAAATAGAAAAGAATGATTTTTTTCAAACGTCCTCATTTGTTACGTCGTTATTCAGAACCTACATTTGTTAGGGGATATTCTACTATCCCCTATACAGATATTATCTTACCTATGGATGTACAAACATTAGAAGATGAGGTAATTACTACTTCTGATGGTAGCAAGTCGGTGCAACGATTGAAAGTATTTTGTGATGATATCATTTTAGTAGAGAGTGAAGCTAAGCGACAAAAAGCAGACAGATTGTGGTTTCAAGATACTTGGTTTGAATGTAAGTCTAGTCGTTATAGTGGAAATACACCATTAAAACATTGGACTGCTACTTTTGTGGAGTGTTTAGAACAAGAGCCACCACCAAATACGAATAATGATATAGAAAGTGAAAGTGGAGAAAAAGAATGACCAAAGAAGTGTTAGAAAAAGCAAATGAATTAGTGAATGATATTGATAATATCGATATTGTATTGAAAGAAAGAGAAAAAAGACATTGGGTAAGAGTAATTTGTCCTGCTGACAAAGAACCGTTTTATTCTATACGTTTTCAAGAAGAATTATCTAAATGGTTAGCACAAAAGAAGGAAGAATATCAGAAAGAATTAGAAGAATTATAGAAAGCGAAAATAGTATGAACCTAAAAAGAGTGAAAGAAATTCTTTATGATGTGACAGCAATGTTTTTTCATGGTGCAACAATACTTTGGGCAGAACA
>CALASV010000081.1 GCA_937888895.1 uncultured Clostridia bacterium
AAGATTAAATGCACCCATAGACTGACCACACCAAATCTGCATATCTGTTTTACGAGTTTCATCGCCTTGTACTGCCCATCTGGAAGAATTTCCAAGATACCAACGAAATACTAACGCCATTTTTACTTTTGGATTTTCTTGTGCTCTTGCAATCTGTTTTGGGTCTACTGTTGCAAAATATTGCTTTGTGGATTCCCAAATTTGTTCAAATGGTTGTTTTAAAATTCGTTTTTCAATTCTTTGACGTTCTACTTCTGGAATTTCTTCAAAACTAGCATATTTCACATAATACTCATATAATTTTTGTGCATTTTGTGGATACATTGTCTTCTTTTTAATCACTTCTACTTTTGCACCTGTTTCAAACATATCTGCACATGGAGCCATTGTCACATCTGCCATTGCCGTTTCTTCCAAACATTGTTTTACATAGTCTGAAGTACCTGCTTCTACACAGCTTTGGTTAATAGAACCAGTCACTACATAAGATGCACCCATTTCAAACGCACCAAGGCAAGAAAGCCCTGTTCCAATTCCACCACCTGCACCAATACGAACTGGTTTTTCATATTGATACTGTTCTTGTAACTGGTTTGCTAATGCAATCAGAGCAGGAAGCATACTGACTAAAGGTCTTCCATCGGTATGTCCACCAGAATCTGCTTCTACTGTAATATCATCTGCCATGGAAATTTTTCTAGAAAGAGTAGCTTCTTCTTCTGTAAGAAGTCCTTCTTTTACTAATTCTTTTACTAATTTTTCTTCTGGAGGCATAACAAATTTTGTTAAAACTTCCTCACGAGAAACTTTTGCAATAATTTTATGTGGAATTTGAATTTTTCCGTTTTTTTCGCTCAATCCTTGTACACGATAATATACTAATGCTTTAGAAATCGTAATGTAGGCAGATGCTTCTACTGCTGGAACATTTTTTTTCACTAACAGTTTTGCAAGTTCTAGTTCCATATCAGCATTTCGATTGTTTAACATATTTATCATATACGGCTCTTGACCTACTAATTCTTTTTGAATTTTGTCAATTTCTTTTTCAAGATTTTCTATACTACAACCACCTGCACCATAAGAACCCATAAATCCTTTTTTACCTAATGCAATAACCATATCTGCGGAAGCAATTCCATTTGCCATCGCACCACCATAATAGGCATATTTTACATTGTAATCTTTTTTAAATGCATCATCTCCCAATGCTTGTGCTGTAATATTTGGAATTTGAAACATAAGTTTTTCGTTTTTCAATTCTTGTGTAGATACTACCAGCTTTTCATTTTGCTTATAAACAAAAAGAACAGGATATTGTTTATTTGCAAGTATTTCGCAGCTATTTTCACGGTTCATAATTGCCATAGAATCCCTCCTATATGGATATTGTTGAGATATACTTTCTACTTGTACCGCATGGTCAGATAATGGTTTTATGTTCTCCACTGTTTGTACAACCTTTTCTTCTATTAATACTTCGTTACTTTCCTTTTGAATATCTTCTTCCACATCTACATCTTTTATAAATGCAATACGAGAATATATTTTATCAAAATCAAATGCTACATTTCCCGCAAGCATAGCAACACATAAATTAATT
Source organism: uncultured Clostridia bacterium (assembly GCA_937888895.1). Classification (GTDB taxonomy): domain Bacteria; phylum Bacillota; class Clostridia; order Lachnospirales; family Lachnospiraceae; genus SIG299. The sequence goes on from CALASV010000081.1 coordinate 1,604, forward strand.
AAATATTCAGCCGTTTCTTTTTCTTCATAAACAGAAATAACTTGTGCATCCTTTTTGCCCTCTAGTGTAGCTTTTGCCCAGCTTCCACACAACTGTGTTGTACTTATATCAATAAATACACGAGCACCTTCTTCATAAAGTTTCTCTACGGTTTTTGTATAGTCCACTGGTTTCGTAATAACTGCCGCAAAGTTTTCTGCAAACATTTCACAAGTTTCATCCATATACTTTCCGAAATAAGAACTCATGATTTTAAAGTCGCTATCCTTTAAATTTAAATGAAATTCATGCGAAAGCAATTCTTTTCGTATATTTTCATATTCATGTTCTATCACTGGCGTATGAACATAAGTTGGCTCATCCAATAGTTTTGCAATACAACCAATCTGTCGGAACAATTTTTCACAAGATTTCTTCTCTCCACAAATAATAACATCTTTTGGTGAACCTTCAATAATAACAAAAACATCATCATAATTTTGAATTGCTTTTTTTACTTTTTCTGCATTAAATTTGAGATAATATTTTGCTAGATTTATTTTATGGTTGAAATATCGTTCTTCTTGCAAATCAATTTCTTCTACAATTCTACTCATAATCACATCTAAAGAGCCAAGTTCATTATGTAATTCTTTCGTTTCTGCATTCGCATTATTTTTTAATTCTAAATTCAAGAAATGAAAGACAAGTTCCCCCATACTTGCACCAGAAAGGTAATTTGGTTTAATACCAATCGTTTCTAACAAAAACATTACAATATAAGTGATTACAATTTCTGATAAATAGGCATCTAATGATTTATTTTCACTTTTTCTTACACGACTTTCACGTTCATAATCACTGTTTTCATCTACAAACTCATACAATTTTCCTACAAATCGATGGAATACCTTACTATTAAACATACCTCCCGGAGGATTCATAAATACAACTTTCGGATTTTTTATATTGTGTCGAAGATAAAGAGAGCCTGTTCTGCTTTTCCAATAAAATCCTTCTTCCAAAAGTTGATGGCTCTTTGCAAGCAACTCTTCTGTCTGCATTTTTAAACTATTGATATCTTCTACTAAAAATACAATCGTATTTTCACCACGCTTTTCTTTTAATGCTTCTACAAAAATTTGCATTGTTTTGAAAAGTCCTTTTTCCTGTGTACTTTTTTGTAACTGCAATAGTTTTTTCTTTGCTTCTCCCACAGTATCAAATGTAACAGGAATTAAATATCGTTTCGATTCAAAAACAGGCTGATTTACAAACTTGGCTTCTTTTACTTTTAATCTTATACCATCTACACTTCTAATACGTTCTCGTTTTTCTTTCCAATTCCACAAATAAATTTCGTTTTCTCCTGAACCATCAAAATTCATTGCAAAACGTACTTCAATAATGTCTTTGACAAATTCCATCATAGCATTCATAACAGGTTCTTGGAAAATGATACCTTCTTTAGAAGAATTATCTTCTTCCATCGTTTTCTTTTTGCTTGTAAATGTCTGCATAAATGATGTAAATTTCCTTCCAACACCACTATTTTTCGTTTCTACCGTTCTTTTTATTTCTTCTTTTGTGAGAATGCTTCCTTTCTCTACTTCTACCTGTACTAAATGTCTTTTCGCACTTTCTGATAATAGTACAGCAATACAACCATCTTTGTTTTGGCTAATCAGTAACACATTGCTCCATACATCTTGTGTAAATATTGTTCCTGCTGTTTCTAACATCTGTGCAAAATCCGAACATCTTTTTTGTTCAGAAATCTTAAATTCTGTAATTACTTCCTCTGAAATAATTTCTTCTGAAAGAACTAGCACAGGTGTATTATCTACATCTTTTAATGCCATTTTTATAGCATATTGTAAGGCATCCTTTATTTTTTTACGCCTTGTTTGTTTTTTTGTAATCATGTACTCAATGAATTCTTCATGGTTCGTAATATTTTCGATACAAATGCCTATGCCTGTCACCACAAAATGATAACTCATTTTTAATAACCTCTCTTTCTTACTTCTTATCCTTAACATAATCAAATATTCGTAATCCGCTTCGCTACTTACTCATAACAGAATAGCTACTACCGTAGCTATTCTGTTACATCACTGAAAATTTTCAATGCATAACTTTCCACCTGTATAATTTGTACATCATTATTGAAAATTTCTGCATCAAAATATACTGAAATAGAATCATCCATCTGAATTACATCTTTTATATGAACTTTATAGTACAATGTGCTATACCCATGTCTAACTTGCCCTCGAAACTTAGATTTCACACAATTGCCGTCAATCATAGTACAATTGGAATTTTTCAACTGTGACAACAATCCTGCATGAGCAAACAAAAACATACCTAACTGAGTAACACCATCTGTTATAATAATAGCTGGGAATACAGGGTCATTTTTGAAATGAGCTTTAAAAGGCCACATATCTGGAGTAATCTTCTTTTCACCACAAATAATACCCCTGCCATACATCCCACCATTGTAATCAATCTGCGTAACACGGTCAATCATTTTCATATCATAAGGAAGATAATATTTTTCTTTCAAAGAAATATTTTTTCCAAATTTACCAAAACAATCTTCATAATTACCATTATAAAATGCTAATACTTCCTCTTTCTTATAAGAAGTCTTTGTTGTGTTTTGAAAATGTAAAAATTCCTTCGGATTTGTCTTTTGCACAACCTTTTTAGGTGAAATGATACCCTTATTAGAAGTAAGTTCTTCCTTCGTAAAAAATCCACCCGTTGCTTCTGTAATAGCAATCAATTCCTCTCCATTATAAGTTTCAAAGGAGAAGAAAAGAAGAATGGTAGAACCATTTTGCATAAATTTGTTAATTTTCAATACAGTTCTCATCGTATCACCAATACAAAATGGTCTTTCACTATAAGAAATCTGTGAAGAATCTAGTGCTCTATAAGAAAGCGTTCCTTTTGAGATAGCATCTAGTCCCATATATGCAATCAAAAAAATTGCAATATGCGAAGCCTCAGAACCAATCAATGGTGAAATCTGCGTATCACCTGTACGGAATACACAACTTTCATCTAAATCATATTCTGCCACAATAGAAGAAGGACGAAGTTTTCCAAATTCAGCATCAAGCGATACAATTCTAGACACAAATAGAAAAGGAGGCATAGGCATTCTAGCACGAATAGGATATTGGTCTACTTCTTTATACTGTTCTCCTAACACTGCTGCCATAGAATTATCTGTCATTTCAATCACTTGTTCTCTATCCCAAAGATAATTTTTTTTCTGAACCTTTGTCGATTTTTCCAAATCCACTAGAATTTCAACAGAATCCTCTTTCATATAAGTTGACATAATCTGCTCAAATAATTTATGTTCTGCATCCAAATACAATTCATAAGATTCTTTATTGATTGCTATCTGATTTATAATATATGAACGTAGTAGTTCCTGCATATCTGCATCCATATTATTTATTGTTGTGATATTTTCCTTTTTCATGGTCATTACCTCTTGTTTTTCTATAATTCCTTTTGCTAAATTTCTTATACAGGAGGATTTCCTGTATTATTGATTAGTATCTGTGTAGATGGCAGACCCATCAAGAAATCATTCGCAAAATAATTCGCACCAACTTCTAAAGGAATAAGAATATATCCTTTTTCTGTTAAAGTAGTAATATACAAGTCATCCAAATACATCATACCACCTCTCCATGCTCCCCAGTTAATAGCAACGGAACGACAATTTGGATATTTATCTCTCATATAGTAAGCATACTTATCCATATATTCGTTGGCAGACACATAATCAATCTGACCATCATTTCCAAAATACCCCGAAAGAGAACTGAACATCACAAGAACCTTTAATGTTGCCTTATCTACATAATCCATAATATTGTTTAGACCCTTATACTTTGTATCAAACACACGTTGAAAAGATTTTATATCTTTGTTCCATATTTTTGAATCTGCTACAATACCAGCACCATGAATTACTCCACTAATTTTTCCGACTTCTCTTTGAATTTTTGCAATTGTTTCTTTCATACTTTCTTGGTCAATTACATCACAAGAATAGTAAAATACACGATTTCCAGTAGCTTTAATTCCTTCTATCGTTCTCAACATTTCTCTTTGTGCAAGAATAGCTCGTGCTTTCTTATCAATAGCTGCAAAAGCTCCCTTCTGACCTTGTGCTTTGAACCTCTTTGCAATTAAGTTTCTCATATCTTTGAGTTCAGCCACTTTTGCTGTTTCTTCATCATCATTGTTTTCTTCCAAAATTTGTGCTCTACCTAAAAGTACATAGGTGCATTTTACTCGTTTTGCCAGTTCTAAAATACAAGAAGATGTAACACCACGAGCGCCCCCAGATACTAAAAGAATATCTTCTTCCTGCAAAGGACAACGATTTTCTATTACTTCTGATTTCGTAAGAACAGAGGACAAACGATAGCGTACGCCATCCACAGTACGACCAACCTCTTGGAAATTTTCATAAAAGCAAAGTTCATCATCTAAATATTGTATCATAGTTTCTGTTTCTATCGTTGGTTCAAAATCGATTTCCTTCACATATACCAAGTCACGAAGTTCAATAGGAATACATTTTGCCATACCATTGAATGTTCCATAATGGAAATACTCTGATTTTCCAGTCATGCCAAGTTTACCGTCTAGGAACGTATTAAATAAGAATAACCACTGCTTATTTGACTTTTGTGTACGAATATAAATAACAAAATGCTTAATGATAGATACCACTGTCATAATATAATCATAATAGCATTTTCTTTCTTTTGTACTATAATATTTATTACCAAGCACAACTAAACCTGTAATCTCATCTTCTTTTATCGTTTCAGCAATCAAATCTTTTGCTTCTTCCTCATTTAAGAAGTTTTGGATATGTTTCACCACAAGCCCATGTTCTTGTAAATAGTTCTTTAATTTCTTTCCGTAAGCATCTTCTTCCCCTAACAATAAAATAATACCAGACTTTGGCAAAGCACTCTTACCACGAATCGTGTCTTCACATGGAGTAATTTGTACTTCACGTCGTTTAATTGTTTTTGGGTCTGTAAGGTCAATCGAGTCAATCACTTCATTTGCCCAAGGGTTTCTCATTTCTTTTTTAGAAACTACACTTTGCGATAGTGGTGCAACAGATACCGTAGCTTCTGTGTTATTTAAATGAGCTAACAACATTTTCTGACCATACATCAGCTGTTCATACGCCCTCATACCTGTTTGCTGGAATTCTTCTATCATCTGATTAAACTCAGTGGAAATACTTCCACCGAGTTCTACAAAACTTTCTAATTGCTTTATTTTTTTATCTTGAGATTTCCAGTAAGCCTCTAATACATCTGCCTGATTTTGATGCACATATCTTTCTTGTTTCATATATAAGCCCCCTGTTAATCAAATTTTTTCTGAAAAATACGCAACAACACTTTGGATATTTGACAATTCAGACATTTCTGTAATTTCATCAGGAGCAAGAGAACAATTTAATGCAGTACATACTTCAGAAAAAACTTCTGCACGTTTAACCAAATCAATTCCACAATCTTTTTCTAATTCCATTTCTACATCAAGCATATTCATTGGATACCCTGTTTGATGACTAATAGATTCTAACACTACCTTTTCAATAAAATCATTGCTCTTTTTTTCTACAAAACTACTCTCCTCTGTTTTTGTTGATGCATCTGCTGATACAGCAGTTCCTACCATAGACTCCAAATATTCTACGATTTCACTAATACTTCCCTTGGTAGAAAGATTTGCTACATCTTCTGCTGTAAAAATTTCTCCCATTTGCTCATGTATTTCTGTAAGAATTTCTACACGTTTAATAGAGTCAATTCCTAAATCGCTTTCTAATTCCATATCTGTATCAAGCATATCTGTTGGATATCCTGTTTTATCACTCACTATAGTTAAAACTAATTCTGCTATATTCTTATCATTCTTCTTTGTTTCGTTTTCCACTGCTTCAACAGGTGTTTCTTTTACAACAGGCTCTATCACTGTTTCCTTGACTATGTTTGTTTCGTTCCCTGTTGTTTCTGTCATAGTTGTTTGTGGAATATAAGTTTCGTTCATCGAAATTTCCATACCTGTCTGACTTGCAAAATAAGTTTGAAGTGCCTTCAGACTATTATTTTGGAACAAGCTAATACAATCTATCACATTCTTTTTCTCAGTTTCTGTTTTTGCCTGACTAATCTTTAACATATTAGTTACTGCTTCTAACTGTGATGTTTGTGCATCCATAAATTTTGTAAATACATCTGCATTTAATGCTTGAATACTCTTAACTTCTGTCATTGTTTTATTTCCTTTATTGAAAGACTCTTTTGGTTGTACTACCTGTACTGTTTTTTCTACTGGTGTTGTTTTTTCTACTGACATTGCTTTTTCTGCCTGAACTACCTTTTCTACTGGTACTTTTGCTACTATACCAATACCAGCCTGTTCCACTGCTACAGCCATAGATTCTAAATTCTTTTTGGTTGCTTTTTCATCTGGTTTTACTCCATCCTCTTTTGCTTTTTGCAATTTAGGAAGAATAAATGCTTCTGAATTTACAGAATAAGAAGTTTTCGTTTTCTTCTGAATGAATTCTTCATTCTGTAAAATTCTGTATTTATCATCTACAATATCAAATCCAAGTACAGCAAGCTGTGCCATCGCAAATTCAAACTGTACCATGCTATCTTTATTTTTATCTGGACAAAGAGTGATTACTTGGCATTCCTTTCCTTCTAAAATATTTTTTGTCAAATTGGACAATACTTTTCCACTACCTACTTCTACAAAAACTCTTGCTCCCTGTTTGTAAACATTTTCAATACTTGTTTGAAATAATACTGGATTTACAAGCTGTTTTTGCAAAATATCTGCAATTTTCTCCGAACCATTCATAGGATAAGGTTTACCATCATAGTTTGCAATCACCTTTCCTGAAGAACTTTCGATTTTTTGTGAAGATAAAAACGCACGAAAATCCTTTGCTGCCTCTTTCATGTATGGAGAATGGAATGCACCTGATACTTTAAGTCGAACTACCGAAACATTATTCTTTTCCAATTTTTTGTCAAGTTGCTCTATTTCTGTTCTGTCACCTGAAACCACTGTCTGAGAAGAACTATTTTCATTTGCCATATAAACATTTCTAAACTCTTTGATATAGTTCGCAACGGTTTGTTTATCTGCCATCACCGCAGACATCGCTGTATCGCCTGTAACAGCATTCATATAAGAACCACGTTTCTTTGCAATACGAATTAATGCATCATAACTCAAGACACCATCTGCCCAAAGTGCAACTAACTCACCAAAACTATGTCCAATCAGAAAATCTGAGGTCAAACCACGACTTTTTGCTATCTCATATAATCCTGCTTCCATTGTCGCTAACACAGGTTGTGTATTAGCAGTACATTGTAGATTTTCTCTTGCTGTCTTCTTTTCTTCTTCTGTCAAACAGTTTGGATATACAAGCTGTGAAACGGGCGTACCTTTTTCCACAAGCATTACATTGTCTGCTTTTGTAATTACTTGACGCATTTGTGGATATCCCATAGCAATTTCAGATAACATATCCAATTCTTGTGTTCCCTGACCAGAGAATAAAATCGCTGTCTTTGCATCCTTTTTCAAGTTCTTCGCACTATATGTAATCTCCCCTTGTACCCAACTTTCTTGTGCATTCTTTTGTAAAATATTCAATGCTTTATTACATTTTTCTTTCACTTCTTCTGCTGATTTTGCAACAAACGCAAGACGTGCACTATTTTCTGTAACTTTATGATAACGATATACATCTTGATACCATAATCTAGAGTCATTTTCCATACCTTGCAGTAATGCTTTGATTTTCTCTACTAATTTCTCCTTCGTAGTAGCAGAGAACATAACACCTATAGGAGATGGAGTTATACGATAAGCATCTTCATAGTCACTATCTACTTCTTCTAATACCATATGATAATTTGTTCCACCAAAGCCAAATGCACTAACTGCCCCACGTCTTATTGGCCGACTATCATTGACAATCCATGCTTTAGGTTTGGAAAGCACACAAAGATTACTATCTATCAATGCCGGATTTGGAGTACTCATATGAAGAGAAGCAGGAAGCATTTTTTCATGAAGTGTTTTATAATTAGTAGTGGATAAAATGTTTGAACGGGCAACGAGGCAAACGGGTTTCAATGGCAG
>CALASV010000082.1 GCA_937888895.1 uncultured Clostridia bacterium
TAAAATTAAAATCCGTAACGTATTAACTTGTCGTTCTCATGTAGGTGTATGTGCGAAATGTTATGGTGCAAACATGGCTACTGGGGAAGCCGTTCAAGTTGGTGAAGCAGTTGGTATTATTGCAGCACAGTCTATCGGTGAACCGGGTACACAGTTAACAATGAGAACATTCCATACAGGTGGTGTAGCTGGTGATGATATTACTCAAGGTCTTCCTAGAGTAGAAGAATTATTTGAAGCAAGAAAACCAAAGGGTCTTGCAATTATTGCTGAATTTGGTGGTCGCGTTGAAATAAGAGAAACAAAGAAGAAACGTGAAGTTGTCATTACTAATACAGAAACTGGTGAATCTAAGGCATATTTAATTCCTTATGGTTCTAGAATTAAAGTATTAGAAAATCAGGTATTAGAAGCAGGTGACGAATTAACAGAAGGTAGTGTAAACCCACATGACATCTTAAAGATTAAAGGTGTTCGTGCTGTACAGGATTATATGCTTCAAGAAGTACAACGTGTATATCGTTTACAAGGTGTAGAAATCAATGATAAACACGTAGAAGTAATTGTTCGTCAGATGCTGAAGAAAGTTCGTATTGAAAATAATGGTGATACCGAATTTTTACCAGGTACGATGGTAGATATTTTGGATTACGAAGATACGAATGCAAAGATGATTGCAGAAGGTAAAGAGCCAGCAGAAGGTAAGCAAGTAATGCTTGGTATTACAAAGGCTTCTTTAGCAACAAATTCCTTCCTTTCTGCCGCTTCCTTCCAAGAAACAACAAAAGTTTTAACAGAAGCAGCAATCAAAGGCAAGGTAGACCCATTGATTGGCTTAAAAGAAAATGTAATTATTGGTAAGCTCATTCCTGCTGGTACAGGTATGAAGCAGTATCGTAATATAAAGCTTAGTTCTGATGCAGATATGGAAGCACTTCTAAATAGAATGGATGAGGACTTCGAAGAAAAAGAGGAATATCAAGAACTTGATACAGAATATGAAACTTCTGAAGAAAACTTTTATGGAGAAGAATCTTCCGATTATGATGATTATGACGATGATTATGATAATGAAGATGAATCTTTAGAAGACGAAGAATAAGCAAAAATTAAACAGTGTAATAAGTGTTATAGTGATATTTCACTTATTGTAAAAGGGAAGAAGGTTTCATTATGTTTAGATAATGAAACCTTCTTTTGTAAAAATTACTATTCCTAAATTTTGCAAACAATATACAGTTTTATATATATATTTAACTGGATTATGGTATATTCAGAAAAAATAAGAAATTAGATGATAACAATTTGTTGGATAAGAAAAGTGGGGAACGAGATATGATAAAAGATAGTAATTTTGGACCATTTTTGCATGAGACACGGACGAATAAGAAAGTGAGATTAGAGCAACTTTGTGATGGTTTATGTACAGTAAGTATGTTAAGTCTGATTGAAAATGAAAAAAGAGAAGCAGAAAAATTATTGAAAGATAGCTTACTCATGAGACTCGGTGTAGTACCAGAAAATTATGAAAATTTTCTGTATTATAGTACATATAAGCGTTGGAAAGATAGACAAAATATTGTACATGAAATTTTATATGGAGATATTCCAAAAGCAAGTTCTCTTTTGCGTGTTTATTATGAAGAATATGATATGAAATATCCGTTAGAAGAACAATTTTATTTGACCATGCTTGGTCAAATTCGTAGATATGAAGGTGCAGATAGAGAAGAACTAAGAAAAATTTTTCATAGAGCCGTAGATTTAACAATACCAGAATTGGATAAAAGAAATTTAGAAAAAAGAATTCTTTCTATCGAAGAACTCAATTTGTATTTGGAATATTTACATTATAAGGAAGGCGAAGAAGTACTATTAAAATATGAAGAACTATTTGAATATGTAGAAAAAATGTCATTCGATGCATTTGCATTAGCAAAAATTTATCCAAAATTAGTCTATTATTCTTCTAAAGCATTAAGGGAACATAATAAAATAGACAAAATAACAGCAGGAAAAATTATTAACAGATGTGATAAAGCCATTGGAATTTTACAAAAAGCAAATAGAATGTTTTTCTTTTGGGAACTATTAGGTGTGAAAAAGAAATTACTACTATATTTAATAGAAGTAAATAAGGTAAACGGAGAAAAAGCAATCGAAAAACTGAAAGAATGGTTGGAAAAATGCAACGCTTGGAGAGAAACATTAGGAAGTGTGTATGATGAATATGGAGTATCGAAAGAAACAAAAGACTTTTGCTATTTATATGTAGACAGAGAAGTATATTGCATTGGCGATGTGATTCGGATTAGAAGAAAAATGTTTGGCATGACAATGGCACAATTAAGTGAAGGAATTTGCTCTGAAAGAACAGTTAGTAGATTGGAAAGAAATGAAACAGAACCACAAAAAGAAGTAGTAAGAGCATTATTTGAAAGATTGAATATGTCAGCAGAATTGTATAAGACAGATTTGATAACGGATAATCCGGAAGTATTAAAATTATTTTCAGAAATGAAAAAACAATTAAATAGTAGAAACTGTGAACAAGTTAGTCAGTTACTGGAACAAATAAAACCAATAGTATCATTAGAAATTTTAGAAAACTATCAAGTTTTACAACGTAGTGAAGTTACAAATGAGTTTTTTAAAAGAAATTTAAGTAAACAAGATTATGTAAAAAAGATGAAGGAAATATTAGCTTATACTATTTCATACGAAATAGCTATTAAGGATGGAGAAAAATATTTAACTAATAATGAGATTTCTTGTATTCAAAATATTACTACACAAATTGACTGGACTTATAAAGAATTAGGAGAATGTATCAAAGTATTATATGATGTATATGAAAATCAAAAACAGATACAAAATTGTTTGAATATGTATGAGTTTGTAATGAGAGTAGTTTCTAGTCATTTAGGTAATAGGGGAGAATATGATATTTCTGATGAAATTAATAGAAAGATTTTATTACATATATTAGTGAATCGTAGATTAGGGGCAATTCATAGTATATTATATGGATTATTTTGGAATACAGAACAGTGCAAAAAAGAAAAACACCCAGTAAACGAGGGTGTTGATGAAAAACAAGATTTAATAAAATGTATATATCTTTGTGAAATGAGTGGTAATTTACGAAAAATTCCTTTTTATAATAAAAAGCTTGAGACTATTATATAAATAGATATATATTAGTTATTATAAGGGTCAAGAGGGAAAACATCCATTTCAGCATCATCTACTGGCATTACTTCTGGAGTTACTTCTTCCTGACTAGCATAAGCAGTCGTAGTATATGTTAACATAAGGCAAGCTACTAAAACGGATACGAATAATTTTTTCATGATTTTAAATTCCTTTCTTTTTTGTATGATTTATTGTTATTTTTCATTGTTTTCGTGTTGTTGTTTTCAACGAGGCTTATTCTAGTACATAGGTCGAAAAAAAGCACCTGCCAGAGTTGTCAAAAAAACAAAAATTTTTTTTTGACAACTCTGGCAGGTGTAACTCTTTTAAAAATACATTATAATAATATTGTAAGGTAATGTATGGGGTAACCATAAAGAAAAAGTGACAAAATAGAGAAAGAATAATGAAAACAACACTACAAAAACATATACAGTAAAAAAACAACAGATTTTATTAAAAAATACATAAAAAGGGAGAGATGAGTATGGCGAGTTCACTTGTACAAGTTCGTGTTGATAATGAGTTGAAAAAAGAAGCAATCGAATTATTCGATAAATTAGGATTAGACATATCCACAGCAATTCGTGTTTTTTTAGCTCGTGCAGTAAGAGATGGTGGAATTCCATTTTCTATGGTATTAGAAGAAAGTAAAACAGAAGCAGAAGAAATTGAAGTAACAGAAGATAACGAATAGTAAGTAATACTTTATAATATGAAGTAATAGAAATTTTCAGTTATTCTTTCACTATTTTGTAACTTAGATAAAAATGGATGGCTTACCATTCATTTTTTTATTATTTTTTATGATATAATTTTGAAAATTTATATTTCCTTTTTTAGAATTATAGGTTATAATGTCACTAAGGCTTTTTGAAATTCCATCTAAAAGCAGTGATGGGAGAAATTTATAGAAAGAAGCTAAACGACAGAGGGGGCGGAGAAAAAATCGGTATCTCCCTTTGACATGAAGTTGAGTCACAGTTATTTTTACGACTATGTCAGTCTCCGTGAAATTACCGACTGTGGATTGAAACAAAATGAGGAGGAATACATAATGTTAGTATCAGCAAAAGAAATGCTTGAAAAGGCAAAAGCAGGCCACTATGCAGTAGGCCAGTTCAACATCAACAACTTAGAGTGGACAAAGTCCATCTTAGCAGTAGCTCAGGAAATGAACTCCCCAGTTATCCTTGGTGTATCTGAAGGTGCTGGTAAGTATATGGCTGGTTACAAGACAGTAGTTGGTATGGTAAATGGTATGTTAGAAGAAATGAAGATTACAGTTCCTGTAGCTCTTCACTTAGACCATGGTAGTTATGAAGGATGTATGAAGTGTATCGAAGCTGGATTTTCTTCTGTAA
>CALASV010000083.1 GCA_937888895.1 uncultured Clostridia bacterium
ATTTCTATTATACTGACTGGACCGGAGAAAAGAAACATATTTGTAAAAGAGGTTTTAAAACACAAAGAGAAGCGAAAGAATATGAACGACAATTTCTTGATCAACAAAAAAATAGTAGTGATATTCTGTTTTCCAGTCTTGTAGAAATTTATCTCGAAGACTTAGAACACAGATTAAAACCTACTACTATGGCAAATAAAAAGTTTCTCATTATGAATAAAATTCTACCATATTTCTCTAAATTGAAAATATGTGACATTGATACAATAAAAGTTCGAAAATGGCAAAATCAATTATTAACTTATAAAGATGAAAATGGAGAACCTTATTCTAAAACTTATCTTAAAGTAATAAATAACCAACTTTCTGCAATACTAAATTATGCTGTAAGACATTTTGGTCTTACCTCTAATCCTTGTACGGTAGCTGGTAGTATTGGAAAGAGTCGTGCTGATGAAATGAAAATATGGACTCAAGAACAATATGAATTATTTTCAAGTCATATTAAAAAATCTGCTTTAAAATTAGCTTTTGATATTCTATTCTATACAGGTATTCGTTCTGGAGAACTTCTTGCTCTTACACCAGAAGATGTATTACCTGATAAAAGATTAAATATTAACAAAAATTATGCAAGAATTAAAGGTGAAGAGCTGTTTCTGACTCCTAAAACACCAAAAAGCAAAAGAACTGTTACTATTCCTGATTTTTTATATGATGATATTTCTAACTATATTTCTAAACTTTATGATATAGAACCTACACATCGTATTTTCTATTTTACCAAAGCTGCTCTTGAAAAAGAAATTAAACGAGCTGCTGAAAGAGCCGAATTAGAACCAATTAGAGTTCATGACTTACGTCATAGTCATGCAAGTATGCTAATTGATATGGGATTCGATATATTAGAAATATCAGAAAGATTAGGACATGAATCCGCAAAAACCACATTAGAAACATACTCTCATTTATATCCTAATAAAGATAAAAATCTTGCAAATGCTTTAAATAAACTTAGAAGACCAGAAAAAAGCTAATAAAAAATAATTACTTATTTTATTTAAAGTTAGCAAATAATACTCTTTATAAAAAAGTTAAGCCAACTAATTTTTAAGTAGAAGAAGTACAAATTCGTTTTTACAACATCAAATTAACATCACCAACAAACAAAATAACCCTAGAAACCTTATAAATACTGGTTTCTAGGGTTATTTGTGAATTATTCAGCTGCGATAATCTCCTTCTTGTTGTAAGAACCGCAAGCCTTACATACTCTATGTGGCATCATTAATTCTCCACACTTGCTGCACTTAACAAGATTTGGAGCAGTCATCTTCCAGTTTGCTCTACGACTGTCTCTTCTAGCTTTAGAAGTTTTATTCTTTGGACAAATAGCTCCCATGATTACACCTCCTTAACGTTGTTAAAAATATCTCGGATAACAGACATTCTTGGATCTGGCTCTGTACGGTTACAACCGCATTCTCCCTGATTTAAGTTTGCACCACAAACTTTACAGATTCCTTTGCAGTCTTCCTGACACAGAACCTTCATTGGGAAACCAAGCAAGATTTCTTCATAAACCAAACGGTCTACGTCTAAATCGTATCCGTCAATATAACCTATTTCATTCAAATCGTTGATGCGGTCTTCTTCGCTTATATTGAAGTCCACTTCTTCTTCAGAGGAAATTGGAATTTCCACTTTTTGTTCTGCCAAACATCTATCACACGGTACAGCTAACACTACCTTTGTCTCTGTTCCTATTTTTACTTTTCTTCCACCGAGATTGGTAATTGTTAACTGAACTTCCTCTTTTTCAAGAATCGGATATGTCACTTCACCTTTCACAAACTCTAAAGCCTCATAACTGGCTACTCTCTTTTGTTCACCGGTTGGCAGATTCATAATTTCAGATAAAGATATCAGCATGTTCCACCTTTCCGTGCGTCGCAAATAAACGCACATCAAAACTCATACTGTTGTATTATAGCTACATATTTAATATTTGTCAATCTCTTTTTCTATTTTTTAAATAAATTTTGTCAACAATTCAGCCATACAGCTTGATTTTCTCGCTATATGGCTGAACTATTATAAATTTTATAATTATAATAAAGCTACTGTTTCTCTTGCAATTGCAAGTTCTTCATTTGTAGGAACTACAATTACTTTTACTTTAGAATCTTCTGTAGAAACAATTTTTTCTTCTCCACGAATCTGATTCTTTTCGTCATCTAATGTAATACCAAGATATCCTAAATAATCGCATACATACTTACGCATTCTCTTGTCATTTTCACCAAGACCAGCAGTAAACGCAATTGCATCTACACCATTCATAGCAGCTACATAAGCACCTACATATTTAGCTACACGATAGCAAAATACTTCAAATGCTTCCTGTGCTAATTCATTACCTTCATTAGAAGCTTTCTCTAAATCTCTGAAGTCACTAGAAACGCCAGACATACCATAAACACCAGACTTCTTATTTAAGATGTTCATGATTTCATCAATAGACTTACCTTCTTTATGAGCAATAAACTCAATAATAGCAGGGTCAATATCACCACTTCTAGTACCCATAATTAAACCTTCTAATGGAGTAAGCCCCATAGAAGTATCTACAGATTCACCATTCTTAACAGCAGTAATACTTGCACCATTACCAAGATGACAAACAATTACTTTAGAGTTATTCTTGTCAAGACCTGCAATATCAATTGCTCTTTTGGATACGAAACTATGACTTGTACCATGGAAACCATATCTTCTAATCTTATACTTATCATAGTATTCATGAGGAAGACCATATAAATAAGCTGTCTTTGGCATTGTCTGATGGAAAGCAGTATCAAATACAGCTACCATAGGAACACCTGGCATAATTGTCTTACAAGCGTTAATACCAATTAAATTTGCTGGATTGTGTAAAGGAGCAAGGTCATTACATTCTTCAATTGCTGCCATTACTTCATCTGTAATAATAACGGAACTAGCAAACTTTTCACCACCATGTACTACTCTATGACCTACAGCATTGATTTCATCTAAAGAAGCAATTACACCATGATTTGCATCTGTAAGTGCAGCAAGAACACTCTGAATTGCTACTTCATGATTTGGAAGTGCAATTTCCATTACTACTTTGTCACCACCTGCTGGTCTATGATTTAAACGACCATCAATACCAATTCTTTCACAAAGACCTACTG
>CALASV010000084.1 GCA_937888895.1 uncultured Clostridia bacterium
ACAACAGGAACATTGGCTTTTATTGATAAGAACAATCGTCATATGTATGAATTAAACAATAAAGTTCGTCTTATCAACATTAAAGACTATTTCGTAAATAATGCGAAAGAATTTGCTGGATTTATTGCTGGAATTATTTCTCAGGATAACGACCTTGCTAAAGTATATTTAGATGGTTTTCTTTCTATTGCACCAATGGAAAACAACGATATCTCTGAAATGATGAAGAAGCTGGATGCTTTATCTAATTCCTTTAATGTGGATTTTGTAATTAGTATATCTAAAAATAAAGAGGATTTACCAGAAGATGTAAAACCTTTCGTTATCGTTGCTCTTTAAAATAAAAAGACGGAACATACGGTGGAAAAGATGTAAAATCGTTTTCCACCGTCTTTTTTCATAAATTTTATTACTTATTACATTTCATTTTTTAAACGTCCAAAATAAGATAAAGCATATAAACCAGAAATTCCTACTAGAGCATAAATGATTCTTGAAAGTAGACTCATATCTCCAAACAGTACTCTTACTAGGTCAAAACTAAAAAATCCAATCAATCCCCAATTAATTGCACCCACTATAACAAGTATTAAAGCAGTATAATCCAAAATTTTCATAATACAGAACTCCTTTCTGTTAGATATTTCTTATTTTAGTATTAACATTTTTTATTTGATATATTCATTAGAAGAATGTATAATATGTTTAAATTAAAAAACGAAAGTATGAGGACTAACATTGGCAAATAATATTACTCAATTAAAACAACCAAAAGATATTAATATTGGGATTGTAATTTTTTTAGTTATTTTAATTTACATTATAGGACATTTTTATAACTATATTTCTAAATCAGAAATTTCTATTTATGAAGTACAACCTGGAGAAATCTATACAACAGCACAATGTGATGGTATGATTATTCGAAAAGAAGAATTAGTACTGACAGAAGTAGCTGGATATGTCAACTATTATTTTAGTGAAGGTTCTAGAGTAGCAAAAAATAGTACTATTTATTCCATTGATAGTAATAGAAATATTTATGAGTTAATTTCAGGAAATGCAACAGAAATAAAACTTTCTGGAGATGATTTATCGGATTTTAAATTTTTACTACAAGAAAATTTAATCAATACAACATCACATCATGAGATTTTAACTGCAAAAGCTAATGTATTAACAGCATACCAACGATTGATTGATACCATGTTAATGGAAGAATTGAATCAAATTATGGCATCCACAGGTATTACTTCCAATTTCCATATAGTAACAACGACAAAAAGTGGTATTATTTCTTATGTTATGGATGATTATACAAATTATACATCTCAAGAAGTAATGCCAGAATGTTTTGATAAAAAAGACACCGTCTCTTTATATAGTATTGATTTAATTGCTGCAAATTCTCCTGTATATAAAATTATTACAGATGA
Source organism: uncultured Clostridia bacterium (assembly GCA_937888895.1). Classification (GTDB taxonomy): domain Bacteria; phylum Bacillota; class Clostridia; order Lachnospirales; family Lachnospiraceae; genus SIG299. The sequence continues at coordinate 1,437 of CALASV010000084.1, forward strand.
TACTTGGAATATTGTAGTAAAATTAGATGATGTATTATATGGCTATTTATTTGGAAAAGATACAGCTACTTTTACATTAAATAATGAGTTAACTGTAACAGCACCTATTACTTGCTATCGTAAAAACGATGCTTATTTTGCAGAGATTACAATGGATAAATATTTATCAAATTTTTCATCAGAACGATTTGTTCATATAAAATTTGATATCACTCATGCAAATGGATTAAAAATTCCAGAAACAGCTATTACATGGAAAGATTATTATCGTATTCCAGAAGAATATTTAATCGAGGAAGAAGTAAAAGATTCCAAGAAAAAAGGGCTTTATGTCGAAGTATTTAATCTAGAAACAGGAACTACAGAATATGAATTTCAAGAAATAACGATATTTTATTCCAATGAAGGTTTCTTTTATGTAGACTGTTCTGATTTATCAAAAGAACTTTATATTACAACACCAGATAAATCAAGTCGTGTTATGTTATATACTTTTGTAAATAAATTAGAAGGAGCTTATAATATAAATAAAGGTTATGCTGTATTTAAAAGAATAGAACGATTAAACACAGAAAATGGTTACTCTATTATAAAGAAAAATTCTATTTCTGGTTTATCGACATATGACCATATTGCATTAGATGCTGCTTCCGTCATAGAAGATGCTGTTATATATTAAATTTAATATAAAGGAGTAGAAGATGATAAAACAAAATATAGATGAGATAAAAGAACGAATTAAACAAACTTGTGAAAAATGTGGACGTTCTGCATCAGAGATCACTCTAATTGCTGTAAGTAAAACAAAACCGCTTTCCATGATAGAAGAAGCTTATGAAGCAGGAATGAGAGAGTTTGGAGAAAACAAACCACAAGAGTTACGAGATAAAGCAAAACAGTGTAACATACCAATTCATTGGCATATGATTGGTACATTACAAACAAATAAAATAAAATATGTTGTAGGAACAGCTTGTTGTATTCATTCCGTAGATTCTTTAAATTTAGCGAAAGCTATTGAAAAAGAAGCAAGGAAGCAAGAAACGAAGATAGACATTTTATTAGAAGTAAATATTGCAAACGAATCTTCAAAGCACGGTTTTTTAGAAGAAGAAGTATTGCCTGCTGTAATCGAAATTTCAAAAATGTCCCATGTTTGTGTGCGAGGACTCATGACAGTTGCTCCTTATACAGAAAATGCTGAAGAAAATCGAATTTATTTTAAGAAAATGAAGCAATTACTTATTGACATAAGTTCTAAAAATATTGATAATATTACTATGGATGTTTTGTCGATGGGAATGTCCTCTGATTATGAAGTAGCCATAGAAGAAGGTGCTACTATGGTAAGAATTGGAACAAAAATATTTGGTGAAAGGGTATATCCATAAAGGATAATTAGGTAAAAACTATGGGAGATATGATAAGAGGTTTTTTAAATGTATTACGCTTAACAGATGAAGATGATTTTGATGATGAATTTGATGATGATTACGAAGAAACTCCTGCTCCAAGGAGACCTCGTGAAGTTTCTAAAAGTAGAACAACGGTAGCTGCTGCCAAAGAACAGCAATCTACTCAACCTCCAAAACGCTTTGAAACAGCAAGACCTATTCGTTCTATTCCACCAAGACAACAACAGGAAGAAGAAATTTACGAATCTCAAAAGAGAGTAACACGCCAATCAACACCAATGCGTTCGGCTGCTTCTAGTGGATTAGAAGTTATTATTAAACGACCTACTACATTTGATGATGCTCAAGAAATTTGTGATTTATTAAAATCAGAACATGCAATTATTATTAATTTAGAACGATTAGAACATGAACATGCACAAAAAATGATGGATTTTATTGCAGGAGCAATTTATGCATTAGATGCAAAAATTCATCAGATTTCAGGTTATATTTTCTGTATTTCTCCTGAAAAAGTAGATATTAGTGGTGACTATTTTAATATGCTTTCAGAAAATAATGGTTTTAAAGTACCAGAATTATTAAAAAATTAATATGAATCAAGAAAAAGAGATATTATTTACAAAAAAGAGAATTTTAGAATGTGCTCAGTTAGCATATCAAAAAGAAATTTTAGTTTATACAGATTTTCTTGGGCTAGCTGAGCAAAATTTATTTTATAGTTCTATAAAGGAATTTCCGGCTGTTACATATTCTTGCTATGGTGGAACAAAAGAAGCAGAACGTTTTTGTATTGCATTTGATGGTAGAGAACTGGTTTCTCATTTCAAGCAAGGTACGGCAGAAGATTATAATTTATTTCCTATTGTATGTATTTGTATTTCACCATCTAATATAAAATATAGTGAAATTTTAACACATCGTGATTATTTAGGAGCTTTATTACATCTTGGTATCACTAGAAATAAACTTGGTGATATTTATATGAAAGATAAGAAAGCTTATTTATTTTGTATAGAATCTATTGCTGATTTTCTTTGTAAAGAACTTTGTACAGTAAAACATACATCAGTAAGTTGTGAAATTATAACACCAGAAGAGGAGTTATTAAAACCAGTATTTCAAGAAATTACAAGTACCGTTGCTTCTTTACGATTAGATGCGTTTCTTTCGGTTGCTTTTCAAACCTCTAGAAGTTCTATAGCTTCTTATATTGATGCTGAAAAAACTTATATCAATGGTAGATTAGTAACAAAAGCTAGTACACAATTAAAAGAAGACGATATTGTTTCTGTTCGTGGAAAAGGACGTTTTTCTGTAAAAGAAATTAAAAATACAACAAAAAAGGGACGAACTGTTGTAACAATCAATAAATATGTTTCGTAAGGAGGAAAGAAGATGTTAACACCTGTAGAAATACAGAATAAAGTATTTAAGTCTGGTGGCTTAGGATATGATAAAAAAGAAGAAGATTCTTTTATGAAAGAAATTGTAGATAGTTATGAAATGTTATATCGTGAAAAAGTAGAATTATCTGATAAAGTAAATGTATTAAATGATGCTGTACAAAATTATAAAACGATGGAAAAAACAATGCAAAAAGCATTGATTTTAGCACAAAAAACAGCAGAAGATACACAAGAAGCTGCCTTAAAAAAAGCACATGCGATTGAAAAAGAAGCGATGACAAAAGCAGAACTTTTAGTTGGAGATGCAAAACGAGAGTTTGAATTAGTACATCAAAGAACAATACAATTACTACAACAATATGAAAAATATAAATTACAATTTAAAAATCTTGCGACAGCACAAATAGAACTATTAGAAACAGAAAGTTTCCAAATTAGTATTATGGAGACTCCAAAAATAGAAATAGAAGATATAAAAGAAACATCAAAACAACCAGAAGAGCATTTAGAGCATTCTGAACAAAATTTACCAAAAATTGATATTAATTTTACGAATGCTTCTGAATAAACATGGCTCAAAAAAATAAATTATTTGAAAGAAGGTTTGTGTGAATGAAACGATATTCTTATATATCACACATGTTCATCTGTTTTTTATTAGTTTTGTTCGACCAAATAACGAAATATTTTGCAAGACTATATTTAAAACAACAACCATTTACTATACTAGAAGGAATTTTTTCTTTTCACTATCATGAAAATAGAGGTTCTGTTTGGGGAATACTACAAGGTAAAGTAGATTTTCTATTACTTGTTTCTATTATATTATTAGTTGGATTAGTTTTTGCTTACATTCGTATACCAAAAACAAAATTTTATGAACCACTTATTTGGATTATTGTATTTATAACAGCAGGCGCTATTGGAAATACAATAGACCGTTTATTTTTAGGATATGTTACAGATTTTTTGTATTTTGAATTGATAGATTTTCCGATTTTTAATATTGCAGATTGTTATATTACGCTTTGTTCCTTTTTAACAATTTTTCTTGTATTTACAAAATACAAAGAGGACGAATTTACCTTTTTAACTATTTATAGAAAGGATACTTCTAATGCAACAAACACTGATGAAAATTGAAATAGAAGAGGATTATGAAGATATTCGCTTAGATAAAGTGCTTTCTTCGTATCTTTCTGATTTATCTAGAACTTATATTCAAAAATTAATTTCTGATGGACTTGTTACTTTGTCTGGAAAACAGTTGAAAGCTAATTTCAAAGTGTCTACAGGTCAGGAAATTGAAGTCATATTACCTGAACCAGAAACATTAAAACTTCTACCAGAGCCAATTCCTTTAGATATTTTATATGAAGATAAAGATGTTATTGTAGTTAATAAACCTAAAAATATGGTGGTACACCCAGCAGCAGGGCATTATTCCGGTACATTGGTTAATGCACTGCTGTATCATTGTAAAGATAGTTTATCTGGTATCAATGGAATTATGCGTCCGGGGATTGTACATCGTATTGATAAAGATACAACAGGAGCTTTAGTTGTTTGTAAAAACGATTATTCTCATCAAATGATTGCTGAACAATTAAAAGAACACTCGATTACAAGACGATATGAGGCTATTGTATATCAAGCTTTTAAAGAATTAGAAGGTCGAATCGAAGGACCAATTGGACGACATCCTTCGGAACGAACCAAAATGGCAATTAACTATAAAAATGGAAAAGATGCTATTACAAATTATAAAGTAATTGAAAACTTTGGTACAAATTATGCTCATGTAGAATGTCGTTTAGAAACAGGTAGAACACATCAAATTCGTGTTCATATGGCAAGTATTCATCATCCATTGCTTGGAGATACTGTATATGGTCCAGCGAAAGATTCCTTTGGACTAGAAGGTCAAACACTTCATGCTAAAATACTTGGTTTTATTCATCCAACAACAAAAGAATATATGGAATTTGAAGCCCCTACGCCTGAATATTTTTCAAAACTTATTCAAAAACTAAGACAAAAATAGTAATAGAAAAGGTGATAACAATGAAACGCAATATGCTTCTTACACTACAATCTTGGAAAGATAGCGAAACTAGAAAACCTTTTTATCTTACTGGAGTAAAAGGAGTTGGAAAAACCTTTTTATCTTGCGAATTTGCCAGAACTTTTTTTGATTCTTATTTATATATTAACTTTGAACACAATAAAGAATTAGTTTCTACATTAAAGCAACAACCAAAAGAACGAATCATATCTATTTTGGCAAACTATTTTGAATTTCCAGAAGAATATATAGAAAATATTCCGTTCATTTTTGATGAAATTCACTGTTGTACTGAAGTTATTTCAAAATTGTTACAATTTATTCAGCAAAATAATAAACAATATTTATATTGGATTTTTATTTCTAGTTATGATACATTAACAGAACAAGAAAAAAAAGAACTATGTTGTCATATATTATATCCTTTACAATATGATGAATTTCTATTAGCACTTGGTAAGGATTGGTATATTGAAGTTATTGCTGCCCATTATAAAAATCATAAAAAGCTTCCAGATATCGTGCATAGAGATTTACTTTCTACATTTGATGAATATTTATGGATAGGTGGAATGCCAGATGTTTTAATGGAATATATCACAATGGAATCTTTTTCTAATGTAAAAGAGCGACAATATATCCAAAAACAAATACTATTAAATAGTATGAATAAAACAGTAGAAGATAAAATTGCTTATAAATGTCAGCAAATTTACGAAACAATAGATGAACAATTAAAAAAAAGAAATCAAAAATTTCAATTTACATTGATTCGAAAAGGAATTACGTATCAAATGTATAAAGAAGCTTTGGAATTTTTAGAAAAACATCATGTTGTATATCGGATTAACAATATAGAAAAAGAGCAACAGTTTAGAATTTTTTATTCTGATTTTGCATTCAATGATTCTATTAGAAGTGATGAACTTTCTTTAGAAGAACGATATATTCGGTTGCAAAATTATTTATATCAAACTTTTACAGAAAAGAACATTCCTTGTTACTTTTGGGAATCTAAAAGTCAAGCTAACCTTGATTTTATTGTAAAAATTTCTGATAGTTATATACCAATAGAATTAAAACAAGAAAACAAAAATAAAAACAAAAGTATTGTTTCCTTTTTGAATCAATATCCTTTTGTTAAAAATACTATACGAATTTCTTCAGAAAATTTTGTGAAAAGTGACGAAAATATCAATATTCCTATATATTCACTATTTTGCTTTGAAAATTAGATTGACAAAGAATGTTCTCTTATGGTATATTTTGTTACAGAGATTCTCTACAAATGTAGATAAAAACAATTGAGGTGTACTATGAGAGAAGATATTCGGTTACATGAAGGCGAGCTAAATATAATGGAATTACTTTGGTCACACAAAGTATTACCAGCAAAAGATATTGCAAAAATTATCAAAGAATATATTGGCTGGGAGAAGAATACAACGTATACTGTTATCAATCGCCTAATAGCCAAGGGAGCTGTTACCCGTGAAGAACCAGGATTTTTTTGTCGTGCTACAATCACAAGAAAAGACGTACAACAAACAGAAATGGAAGTTTTATTAGAAAAAATATTTAATGGTTCTTTAGAAACTTTTTTAGCAGAATATTTAAGTAACCAAACTTTGAACCCATCAGAAATTAGAGAACTAGAACGTATTGTATCTGAACAAAAGAAAAAGACAACAATATCTTAATACTTGTGTAATATTTTGTAACAGTTCAGCTAAAACAAAATTTATAAAAAATCGACTACAAGTTTACTTGTAAAGGAGATTTTTATAGATTTTGTTTTTGGCGTTCGCCCATAAAGCGAGATTTTTAGTTGC
>CALASV010000085.1 GCA_937888895.1 uncultured Clostridia bacterium
GTCTATACGGGTGATCCCAAGTACGGACGTGTTGCGGCGGTCATTGTTGACCGTATTGCGGATATTTATCCGAAAATGAATTTGGAGAATATCGTTATTTAGCTTATGCAGTGAATCAGTTTTTTACAAATGGTGGTTCAAGATGTTTTGTAAAGAGAGTAGTTCCAAGTGATGCTGCTTTCGCACACAATGCAGAAGATGATAGTGTAGCACCTATTGTAATTTATGCTAAGAATCCAGGTGTATGGGGCAATAAGATTTCTATTAAAGTAGTACCTGCAAGTAAGTCTAAGACACAGATTCTTGAAATGATTGAAACATCTAACGATATGAAGTTTAGAGTAAAGAATGCAAGTGGCTTTTTAGCAGGTGACATTATTGTATTTGATGATAAGAATACAAAGGTTTATAACAGAGTAACAAGTGTAGATGGTAACATTCTTACATTTGAAAATGCGTTTGATGCTTCTGTTGTAGATACGGCTATTTTACCAATAAAGACAATCGCAACTTGTGAAATGGATATCGAAGTAAAATATGATACAATTGTAGAAACTTATGAAGGTTGTTCTTTAAATATTGAATCTCCAAACTTTGTAACTCAGAAGATGGCTACTTCTGAACTTGTTATGGTAGAAGCAAAAGTAACAGATGAAATCGTAGCACCTTATAAGTTAATTTCTGGAAATGAAGATGGCGAATTTTTAATTAGCTTATTCGATGGAAAGAATGGTACAAAGAGTGTATTATCTAGCGTAGATTATATTGGCGAAGATAAAGGTCCTGGTGAACGTACTGGTATTCAGGCATTTATTGATAATAATGAAGTTAGCATTATGGCAGTTCCTGGTGTAACAGACCCATCAGTTGAATTAACATTAGTTGCTCATTGTGAAAACTTAGGCAATCGTTTTGCTATTTTAGATATTCCTAGAAATAAAAAGACCGTTGGCGATGTAATGACACATAGAGATATGTTTGATAGTGAATATGCTGCTATGTATCATCCTTGGGTAAAGGTAGTAGACCCATTGACTAAAAATACAATTGCTATTCCTCCATCTGGTTCTATTGCTGGTATTTATGCAAGAACAGATAATTCTAGAGGTGTACATAAAGCTCCTGCAAATGAAATCGTAAGTGCTTGTGTTGGTTTAGATTGTAACTATACAACAGGTGAGCAAGATTTATTAAATCCAAAGGGTGTAAACCTTATTAGAAGTTTCCCAGGTCAGGGTATTCGTGTTTGGGGTGCAAGAACAGTAAGTTCTAATGGTTTATGGAAATATGTAAACGTTCGTAGATTGTTTATCTTTATTGAAGAAACTATTAAGGCAAGTACAAATTGGGTAGTATTTGAGCCAAATGATGCCGTATTGTGGATGAGAACAAAGAGAACTATCGAAATCTTCTTAACCGATGTTTGGAGAAGTGGTGCTCTTGCTGGTGCTTCTGAAAGTGATGCATTTTTTGTAAATGTTGGTCCAGAAACAATGTCTCAGGGAGATATTGATGCAGGTCGTTTGATTTGTGTTATCGGTATTGCTCCTGTGAAACCAGCAGAATTTGTAATCTTTAGAATTACACAGAAGACATCTGGTGGAGCTGAATAATCAAAGATTTTTTAGTTAAGGAGGAAGAACAATGGCAGGAGTATATCCATATAAGAATTTTAGATTCAAAGTGGAAATCGAAGGTACACAAGTAGCTAGTTTTAGTGAAGTGACAGGCTTTGATGCAACTTTTGATGTAATTGAATATAGAGAAGGTGATGATATTATTACACCTAGAAAACAGCCAGGTCTTATTAAGTACAGCAACATCACATTTAAGAGAGGCGTTGTAGATGGAATCGACTTCTTCGAGTGGATTGATGCGATTAATAAAGGTACCATTGAAAGAAAAACGGTTACTATTTATTTAAATGGTGATACAGCAGATTCTGTTGTTACATCTTGGCAGTTATTAAATGCTTGGCCATGCAAGTATACAGGTCCAGATTTAAATGCAATGGGTTCTGAAGTAGCAGTAGAAAGCATTGAATTTGCACATGAAGGATTAGTTCGTTTAGCAGGTGCATAATAGAATTTATATATAAGCTCGTCTTGATATTATCTGTTAGCGAGAATTACAGATAATATCAAGACTTGGCTTTTGTGAAGTAATGTAGTTTTTGTTATAATACTATGGAAGTAGTTCTATATGATGGAGAAAAATATGGAAACGCAACGTAGAAAGACAGGAAGGAAGAAAAAAATGCAGAGTTTTCAAACAGAATTTCCTTTTGAATTACCAAGAGGATATATGGATGGAGAGGGAAATATTCATAAAACAGGAGTGATGCGTTTAGCAACTGCTGCTGATGAAATTATCCCAATGAAAGACCCTAGAGTGCAACAAAATCCAGCATATATGAGTATTATTTTACTTGCTCGAGTAATTACTAAGTTAGGAAATTTACCAGCCGTAGATACTAGAACCATTGAGAGATTATTTACAGCAGATTTAGCTTTTTTACAAGACCTTTATCAACGTATCAATCAGGCAGAGCCACCAGTAATTAAAACAATTTGTCCTCATTGTAATGAACAGATTGAAGTACCTTGGCCATTTTTGGGGGAGTAATACACCTTTATCCTGAAAAACAATTGTATGAGGAAATGGCGTTTCTTTCCTATTATATGCATTGGTCGCATGAAGAAGTAATGACATTAGAACACGCAGAACGAGCAAGATGGTGTAAAGAAATTTCTGCGATTAATAAAAAATTAAATGGGGAAGAAAATAAGAAGAATATATTTGATATATAAAAATCTTTATTGGTTTGGATATATATAGAAGTTGTAGTAATTTGTCTAAAAAATTAGGAGAGTTCTTATTAAGTTGCTAAAAATAAGGGGGAATATCTTTGTCGCAGTCAACATTTTCTTGGAAAAATATTGAAGGTAAATTAGGTCAAAAAAAAGAATATCCTTTTATTGCGAATAGTTATGTAGTTTCTTTTGGTTCTGTTGTGGCAAGTTTTTCAAAAATATCGGGAATTTCTTTAAAAATAACAGAGTATATGGCTATGAATGAAGGTGGAAGTGATGCACCTTATATTTTATTAGACCAAAGTAAGAATTTTAATACGATAACATTTGAAAAAGGTTTAGGGATTGGTTTTCAAGAAAGTGCGTCGACAGATATGCTTCAATTTGTAGAAGAGATAAGAATTAGAGATATGCTTTTGATTATTTATGGAAATACACCAGAGGAAAAAAAAGCATATTATACAGATACAGCGTATGTCAAAGATATTGTACTTTCTGATTTAAATGCAACAAGTCAAGAAGTTTTAATACAATCTATGACAATCGTTTATGATGTTTTTAAAGAATCTAAAGATAGTTCTAATAGTGGAAGCAAAACAGTTTCTACTACATCAAATGTAGGAATAACTTCGAATAAAAATAAAAGGAAATCTTCTAATACTACGACTTTGAAAAAATCAAAGGAAAACGAGGAAATTACAAAAGCAAGTTTACAAAATAGTAATGTAAATGAGAAGAAACAAATAGCATTAGAAGAAGAAAGAAAAAAAGAAGAATTGGAGAAGCAGAAAAAAATGGAAGCTTGTTTTTAATCATATAAAGTTAGGTTTATACTTTTGGTATGCGAGATTTCATAGATAGAACAAGAGATAGTTTTTTTCTAAAAGAGTAAAGTATAGGTGAAAAATATGCTAATAAATAAAAAAATTCAACCAACACAAAAGAAAATAGGGACAATAGATGGAACATTTGCAGAAACGCTTTGTAGAAAAAATATTGTAAATCGAGGAGAAGACGATTTTAATTATGATACAAGAGTGTTTAAAACAGATGCTTCTATCGATATTACAGCATATTTAGAACTTATGGTGACTTTATTAAACCAACTTCGATTTTCTAATATGCAAGGCAAAACGAATATTAATTTTTTGAAACAAGATGTTATACGACAAATTAGGAATAATATTACATTACATGCAAATAGTATTCGAGGAACACAACTACATAAAGTATTAACTAATTTTTTAACATCAGAAAATTTTGATAATAATGAAATGATAGATAATACAATTACTATCATAACACAAGAATTAAAAAAAAAAGTCCATTAATTTTAAAAACGGATTTTGATGTTATTAAAGAAGTACCAAATACAGAAATCAATCGTAGTACAACAAATATAGTGAAAAAACAAAAAGTTGTAGTACTGCAAGATAGAATCAATAGTAAAATAAAAGAAAAAAATATAGAATTTCATCAAAATTTGATATCTGAAAATAAGATGTCTAATTTAGTAAAACATCATTTAGAGTATATAACTAAATTAGATTCTATCATTTTTGGTGAAGGCATAGTTAGTGAAACATCCATTCAAAAAAATTGGTGGAATTTCACTTCTTCTATTTTTAATAAAGAATATAAAATTAATTTAAATCAAAAAAACTTATATTCTGAACATTGGTTGAAAGAAACACCATCTGTTTTCTATGAAGAAAACTTTGTAGAAATATTACCATTAGAATATAAAAAAGAAGAAATAGAAGAAACAAATTTAGTAGAAGTATTACAAGAAAATAAAAGTATCTTGCGAGAACTTTTTTATAAAGAGGTTCAGAAAGAAACTGCATCTTCGGAAACTTATGTAGAACATCAGAAGAAAGGTTCTAACTTAGTTGAAAAAATTTATGAAAAGTATGCCAAGGAACAAGAAAAGTTTTTTGTAGATAAGGTGCAAAATAGTTCTACAACTAAATTTACGATAGAACTTGTGGAAAATTTGTGGAAAAATACAAAGGAAATCACAAAGTATGTGAAAAACAATATAGAAAGAAGTTTACTTTCTAAAGAAATCGTTCCATTATTTTCAAAACAAGAATGGATAAATAACTTAATTTCAGATGGAGAAATAAAAGAAGTAGAACACTTTATTTCTAATTGGAAGAAAGAAACGATAAAAGTAATAACATCTATTTGGAATACGAATAAAAAAGAATCTAGTATTTCAAACTGGAATACAGAGTTCATAGAAAAGATAGTCTCTGCTTGGAATCTCCATCATATAGATAAACTTACAACCATTTCAGATAGTACAAATATACAAGTAATAAAAAATAAGAGTTTCTATTTTAATAATTTATTGCAAGAAAATTCAACTGTTTTTGAAGAAATTTTTGCAAAAGAATTACCATTAGAATATAAGAAGGAAATGCTAGAAGAAACTAATTTTGCAGAAGCATTAAAGGGAAATTCAAAGGCTTTTAGTATTTTTAAACAAAGAAATTTACAAAATAACGATTTTATTAAAAATATAGAAAAGAAATTATTTTATGAACATAGAGCAAGTAATTCTCCACAAGGAATACATAGATTATTTAGTAGTGGGTTAGGGACACTTGTATCAGATGTGGATAAAAAATTCTTGACTTCTAATTATCCAAAAGTGGTAGCTGAATTGATATTGCAAAATAATCGTCATATATCAGAAGATTTCTTTACTGAGAATACAACACAAAATTTATTTTTTAGAAAAAATGTAATGTTTGATGAAAATAAGAATAAATCAAATGTTACTTCTAATGAATCATTAGAGCAAACGATTGTCTATAAGTTAGAAAAGAAATCAGAAGCAACAAAAGAAATTTTAAATAAAGAAATAAAAAGTTTTATTTATAGTCAAGTAGAACAAATCATACAGTCTAAAATAGAGGATTATGAAATAAGAAGAAATAAAGACGAAAATCAAAAGATAGATGATGCATTAGAAAAAATTGTAGAGAAAAAGACGAAAGAACAAAGGAAAACTTCTCAAATTCAGATAGAAGATTTTGATATAGAGGAAATTTATGAAAAAGTGTATCAAAAAATAGAGAGAAATTTAAGGTCAGAGATGAGAAAAACTGGAAGATAGGTAGATGAGGTGGCAATATGGGTGAGCAGAGTGGACCTGTGGCAAAAGCTAAAATTATTATAGCAGAAAGAAAAGATGGTACATATAGTACTTATAAAAATGTTAAGTTAAAAGCAAGGGAAGAAATTGAAGTGCAATTTAATCCAAATGAATATTCTATCTCTATGTCTAGTAAGTGTAAACTTAGACCTTTAAAAAAGAAATCTGAGGAAGAAGATGAAATAGAGTATGCGAGTTTTATTCCTGAAAATCCGAGAGAATTAAGTGTAACTTTATTTTATGATACATTGATGCAAGCTTATTTTGATGCTAGGAAAGATAATTTTTCAAAATCGGCAGACATTTATGAAAAGAAGTATGGGAAAGATAAACAACAAAATGTAAATGAAGTATATTTAAATAAATTAATGGCATTGACAGCAGAAGAAAAAACAAGTAAACGCCCTCCTAGAGTTGTATTTGCTTGGGGAAGTCACTATTTTGTAGGTTATGTAACAAGTTTGGATATTTCTTATAAACGCTTTAATGCTAATGGTGTACCAATTCGGGCAGAAGTGTCAATGAGAATAATAGAATGTCGGCAAAAGATAAGTGAAGATTCTTCTAATTCTGATACAGGTGGGTTAATAGGAGATGAGCCAATGGGATTAGATGAGCTATTTGGATAGTAATTTTGGAGGAAATATGAGCAAATATACAATGAAAAAATTAAAGCAAGAGTATGGTAATTTTGTAAGACCCAAAATAACAATTAAAATAGCAAATCAAGAATTAAATAGTAAGTATACAAAAGAGAGTGTAGTTGTAGAAATTCCATCCACTTATGATGCTGCAATATGTAAATTTACAATTACAAATGCATTTGAACATTCCAAAGATTATCAAGTAGAAATAGAAAAAGATTTAAAAGATGTATTTCAATTAGGCAATCTTGTGGAAGTATTTATGGGTTATGAATCAGGAAGTGAAAAGCAAGTATTTTTTGGTTATATTGATGCAATATATTTTGATTATGATGAAGAAATAGGAATTGAGTATTCGGTAGAGTGTTTAGATGCAAAGGGAATTATGATGAATAGTTATCGTTCTACAGTAAAGAAAAATGCTAAAAAGTATAGTGATGCTGTAGCAGATATATTGAAAAAGTATAGTAAATTGATTAAAAAGAAACAAATTTCTACTACTTCTGAAATAGAAACAATAATTGAACAGCATAATGAAAGTGATTATCAGTTTGTAGTTCGTTTAGCGAAAAAATTAAATTATTGTTTTTATATTGTGAATGGAGAAGCATATTTTCAAGAGATGGGAAAAGATACAGAAGATTTTTTTACTTTTTGTATCAATGAGGGAGTAAGAACTTTTTCGATGTTTCAAACATTAAAAAAACAAGTATCTAGTGTTACTGTGCGAGGAAATAATGAAAAAGACCCTACAAAGCCATTTGAATCTACGGCATCAGCTTATAAAAGTATTGCAGATAACTCGAAAGTACAAGCAAATAAAATATCTATTATTGATTCTAATGTGACAAAAACAATTATTGATAATTCGATTTCTTCGGAAAATGAAGCAAAACAAAGAGCAGAAGCTGAATTAAATGAATTGTCATATAAAAATTCCAAAGGAACAATTTCTACCGTTGGGATTCCTGATTTTGTACCGAATAAAGTAGTTTCAGTGGAGGGGTTTGGCAAACAGTACGATAAAAAGTATAGAATTGTAAAAGTGACACATAAATATAAAAATTATCAATATACAACAGAATGTGAACTGGAGGCTAACAAGTGAGTATTATAGAAACTCTAATGGAGAATGAGGAAACAACCATAGATACTGTTTTTTTTGGAGTTGCTGTTGGCATTGTGACAAATATTGATGACCCAGATAAAAGAAATCGGGTCAAGGTAAAGTTAATTAACAGAGATAGTTCGGATTATGAGACTGATTTTATTCGAGTGGCTACGCCAATGGTTGGAAAAGAATGGGGTATGTTTTTCTTTCCGGAAGTGGGAGATGAAGTATTAGTTGCATTTGGAAATGGAGATATTACAAGACCTTATGTGATAGGTTCTCTTTGGAATCAAAATTATAAACCACCTGTAGATTTTGATAAAAAGAATATGGTGCGTGAAATTAAAACAAAAAATGGACATGAAATTATTTTCCATGATGAAGATAATAAAGATTATATTGAAATTAAAACTCCAAAAGCATTGACGATTAACTTAAATGATGAAAAAGAAACGATTACTATTCAAGATAAAAAAGGAAAAAATATATTAAAAATAGATTCTAAAAACGGACAAGTGGAAGTAGTAGCAGAAAAGAAAATTAGTTTAGCAGCAGGAAATTCTAAGTTGGAGTTAGACGGAAATGGAAATGCGATTCGTTTAGAAAGTAGTAAGTCCATTAATATAAAGTCACAACAAATTGTAATTGAATCTAAAGGCACATTGGATTTAAAGACTTCTGGCAATATGAGTATGAAAGCAAATGGACAGACAATGATAAAAGGTGCTGTTGTAAAAGTAAATTAGAAAAGAGTGAGTGTATGGGATGGGCATTTCCAATTGGAATAGATGAAAAAACAGGAAAAATAAAGACAACAAGTTTAGAAGAAGATATTAAGCAATCGGTCAAGATTTTGTTAAATACAGTAAGAGGAGAACGGTTAAAGCATAGTAATTATGGAAGCCAATTGACAAGATTTGTGTTTGAACCAATTTCCTATCATTTAGTAAGAGAAATTGAAGAAGAAGTATATAATACATTACGTTATTGGGAAAAACGAATTGAGGATATTGATATCGAAATTTTACATAAAACATCGAATGATTCAGAACTTTTAATTCATATTAGTTATATGATTGTGGAAACAAAAATAAGAGATGATATCAATTATGCGTACAGTTTATCTAATCAATAACTTAGAATAAAAATAGAACAGAAGGAGGTCGGCAAATCCTTTGCCAAAGTCAGATGAAGTTACCTATTATTGACCATAGAGATAAAAAAGAGATTTATAATCAAATAGTAAGTATGGCAAAAGAATATGTTCCAGAATGGAATCCTACAGACAATGAAGATGATGTAGGAGTAATTTTGGCGAAAATCTTTTCTGAAATGTTTGAAGAAACGATTCAACGCTTTAATAAAATGCCATATAAAAATTATATCTATTTTTTAAATTTATTAGGTGCAACAATGCAACCAGCTATTTCTTCTCGTGGTTATGCTACGGTAGAATTAACCGATATGGTAGATACAGGAGTATATATTAAAAAGGGAACTCATTTATTTGGGCAGTCGAAAGAAGGAGAGAGAGTACTGTTTGAAACGAAAGAGGATATGTCTGCCATTTATAATACAATAGAACATATTTATTGTAAAAGTGGAAATAAAAATCGAATCATAAAACAGGAGTTGCCATGTCATTTATTTGATTTTTATGGAAGTGAAAATTTACAAAAACGTAGAATGATTTTTGCTCAAAAAGATGTGCTTTTGGTGGGTACAGGGGCACAGATTACAATGTATATTTTTCATAAGGAAAAATTTTATTTAGAAACGAAATTAGCAACAAGTTTAGCAGATCATTCGTTAGTAAAATGGGAATATTTAACGAATGATGGTTGGAAAGAAATAAAAGAAGTTACTTGTAATGGAAATCGAGTGGAATTTAGAGTAAATGCAGAAATTCCATTAGTGATTTATGAGGAAATAGAAAGTAGATGGATTTCTTGTACATTGATGGATGGATATGATTTTGAGGAAATTACGTTTACTGATTTAAAATTGATTTCACAAAATGAAAACCTTCTTCCAGATGCTCTTTATTATAATGATGTAGAGATGACAAAAACAAACTTTTTACCATTTGGAGAAAGTTTTAGTGTATATGATGATTTTTATATCAATAGTGAAGAAGTATTTAGTAAAAAAGGTGCTTTTATTACAATATATATGACAGTAGACACGAATCAATATGTAGAGGAAGAAGAAGTACAATTACAACCTGTAGGTTCTAAATGGAAGTCTATTTTGTCACAAAAAGAGTTTGTAAAGCCAAAAAAAGAAGCAATTGAATTGGAACGTGTCATTTGGGAATATTGGAATGGCATTGGTTGGACAAGATTATTTGAAGATAATTGTTATGAAGATATTTTTATGACAAAAGAAAAATCAAGTATAAAAATGAGTTTTTATTGTCCAGAAGATATAGATTATACTTATATTGGTGCTAAGTATGGTCTGTGGATAAGAGCGAGAATACAAAAAGTAAAAAATGCATTTTTGGTAGACAGTTTTTATCAGTATCCTATTGTAGAAAAATTAAATTTAGCATATACCTATAAAGAACATAAGGGAACGGTGGAACATATTTTTGTAGAAAAAGATTTAGAAACTACCTATATTCCATATGTGAAAAATAAAGAGATAACTCTTTATGAAAAAGAAGAAGATAGTTATCCAGAATGTTATTTTTCCATGTCTTATCCTATACCTACGGGACCAATCAAGTTGTATTTTCAAAAAGAGGGTAAAGAAAATTTGAGAATGCCTTCTTTAAAATGGCAATATTTTGGAAAAGTAAATGGAGTAAATAAGTGGATAGATATTAAGATTTTAGATGAAACAAATCATTTTGGAAAAAGTGGAATTGTTACTTTTTTAAGTAAGGGAAATTTTGAACAATGTAAGTTGTTTGGAAAAGAAAGTTATTGGATTCGATTAGTGAACCAAGATAGACGATATGATATAGAAGATACTCTATACGCTTTATTAAAAGGAATTTATTTTAATACAGTGAAAATTGTGCAACAGGAAACAATGGAAGTGGAATATTTTCCAGTTGTATCACAAGAAGACAATAAAATATTTGAATTATCAGCAACAGATATTTTAGAAGCCAAAGTTTGGGTAGATGAAATAGAGTCCATTTTAGCCAATGATAGATATGAATTGGAAGAAGTGAACGATAATGTGGAAATAGAACGAGAAGAAGACGGAACAATTGTACATTATTGGGTCAAATGGAAAGAAATATCTAATATAAAACTTGCTTCTAGCGAAGATAGAGTTTATGTATTGGAAAAAAATAAAGGGAAATTAGCATTTGGAGATGGTATTTGTGGAAAATTACCATGTTCCAAACAAAATACAATGGTAAAAGTAGTTTATTCGGTAAGTATGGGAGAACAAGGAAATTTTGAGATAGGAGAAATCAATGAATTTTCGGATTCTATTCCATTTGTAAGTCGAGTATATAATGTAGAATCTGTTTCTGGTGGTTGTAATAGTGAAACAGTAGAAGTAGCAATTAATCGTTGTACAAAGATGGTAAAACATCAAAACAGAATTGTATCGAAAGATGATTATGAAACAATAGTAAAACAAATGGATAGAAATATAGTAAAAATAAAAGTACTTTCTAATGTGAATGAAGAAGGAAAGTTCCAAAATGGTTGTATTACATTAGTTGTTTTGCCAAAATATTTGAATCATAGTGGGAATTATTTTGATACAATGAAAGATAATGTAATGACACAATTGCAGAACAAGTTACCAGTAGTACTTAGAAAACAAATTCGTATAGTACAAGTTCGTTATGTAGAAATTTGTGTGTCAGTCAAAGTTATTGTAGAGAACTATGAGGATTATATGCAAGTTTCTACACAAGTACAAAAGAAATTAGATGATTATTTGAATCCAATTTCAGGCGATTTTTCAGGACATGGTTTTGAAATAGGAAAATTACCGACAAAAACACAAATTTATAATTTTATTAGAACAGTAAATAAAATTAAGAAAATAGAAAACTTAACAATGGATTGTTATATTCGAACGAAAGAAGAAAGAGAAGAAATGGATTATGAGAAAGTGTTAGAGTTTGAAGATGTTGTACCGTTGAGTGGAGTACATCAAGTAGATATAGAGATATTGTAACGAGGGGGCTAAAGTATGTTACCATTTCCAAATCTAAATGAGCAGCAATTTGAAGATATTATGAAAAATGCATTAAATCAAACAAAAAAATATGGTAACAGTTGGAAAGATATTGATATTCATGACCCTGGTGTTACGATATTAGAACTTTTAGCATTTTTTAAAGAGGACCAGCAATCTCATATTAATAATGTTGGTGTGAAAAGTTTCTTTAAGTTTGTAGAGTTATTAGGATTACAAAGAGAATTACCAAAACCAGCGAAAACACAGGTTTGTTTTAAGGCAAACAATCAAATTATTCCAAAAGGAACAAAATTAAAAGCGTATGATGTAATATTTGAAACAATGGAACGAATCAAAGTTTTAGATAACAATATTGTTGCCTTAGGGTATCAAAATGATGAGGAGTTTGTATTTGAAAACTATGATTTAGAGGAATTAGAACGAGATATGCCAATATTTTCAGATAAATTTCCTGAAAAAAATGAGTTTTATATTGCATTTGAAAAATCTTTACCAAGAGAAGAAATAATTCATCTGTATTTTGATTTATATGAGGATTATGAAGTAAAACGAAATCCTATTACTAATCCAGAGGAATTTGAACCATTATCTATAGTAAACTGGGAATATTTTGGAGAAGAAAAAGGAGTTTTAGGTTGGCATAAATTAGAGTTAGACACAGATGAAACATACGGATTTTTGTATTCTGGGAATATTACGTTCAAGCTTTTAGGAGAACAAAAAAGCTTCGAAGGTTATGAGGGAATGCTTCGTATTACTGCATTACAATATGGGTATGAAGTAGCTCCAAGAGTAAAAGGGATAAAATTAAATGCCCTTTCTTTAACACAGCAAGATACAAAATGTGTAACAGTTACATTTTCCTATTCTGATTTTCAAAAAAATCAAATGTTGTTTGATGAATATTTGGCAAGAGAAGACTGTTATAATTTGTATATCAAAAAAGAAAATGCTTGGGTAAAAGCTGAAGATTTAGATATTATATATATGATAAGAAAAGAGGAAGAAGAATATTTTCGATTAGGAACATCAAATCGAGAAGGTTTAGAGGAACTTTTTCAAGGAGTTTTAGAGACAGAGCCTGTATTACAATTAGTACTTTATGAAAAAGAGTTTTATTTTTATCGAATACTTGGGTCTAGTATGGGGACGATTCATCAAGAGTTTCAAGCATTACTTCCTTCGAAAGAAAATATTTTATATGATAGTTTTGAACTTATGGTAGCACAAAGAGAAAATTGGAATACTTGGAATAAAATACAAAATTTAGATAAAGCAAAAGGAAATGACTATGTGTATACAATTTCTCCTCAAAGTAAAAAAATAACATTTGGAAATAATAAATTTGGACGAGTTCCCTATATTGGTACAAAAAATATTGTGATTACTTCTTGTTGCACAACATTAGCAAAAAATGGAAATTTAAGAAAAGGTATTTTAAATTCTTTTGCGAAAGAAGGAGAATTTGAAGGAATTGAGGTAGAGCATTTAACAAAAGCAATTGGTGGAATAGAAGAAGAAACATTAGAACAGTTAAAGCTAAGAGTATTATATGCGATGGAAGATATTGAGAGAGCTGTAACAGTAGAAGATTATGAAGTTTTAGCAAAACAAACGCAAGGACTTATGATAGAAAATATTACAGTGGAACCTTTATATGATTTAGATAGAAAAGCAAAAGAAAGAGCAGAGAATGCAGTTACTATAGTGGTAGAACCGTATGGAACAAACTTGTCTTGTATTGGTTATGTGAAAAATGTACGAAAAAAATTAGAAAAGGCAAAATTACTTACAACAAAACTTTCTGTCACTTTACCAAAATATTTAGGTTTAGAAATAGAAGGAGAGTTAGTTGTCAATCAAGAAGAAAAATATGTATATCAAATGATTGACAACTTATTAAAAACATATATCCAAGAGATTCAGAAAAAGAAAGAGGATAAAACGATTTACTATGCTGATATTTGTGGATTATTAGAACGGCAAGAAGCAGTTCGATATGTAAAATATTTAAAGTTAGAAATACCAAGGGAAGCAACAGCAAATATGATGGGAGATTTGAAAATACCTCCATGTGCAAAGGTATATGTAAAAAGCAATCATCTTAAAATGGTGACAAGATAATGGTTGAAAAGAGGAATGGGATGTGACAAGTGGGTTTGTATTTAATGATGAATTTTGGAACAGAGGTTTTTTCTATGGTTGTGAATATAGAGAAGAACAAGGACTTATTGCAATACCAGAAGAAATGATGTCAGGAACGGCTATTTATATTTCTAGGGCGTTGGATAGTGGAGAATCAGAAACTGTTTGGAGTAGAATAAAATTTGATATTATTTTACCAAAAGATACAATGGTTGTGTTTTCTTATTTTGCAAGTGATAGCGATTTATCAGAGTATAATAATCAAAGTATACTGGTGGATAACTATATTCAAGATGATACTATATTGTTAATAGATAAATTAAATGCTTTAGAGACACTTTGGATAGAAGAAAGAAAAAATCCAAAAGATATTTTGATTTCTAAGGCAAAGGGTAGATATCTTTGGTTTAAAATCGAATTGCTTTCAAAGAGTGTAGAATTTCCAAAGGTAAAAGGAATGGAACTTGAATTTCCAAGAGAAAGTTTTGTGGATTATTTGCCTGAGTTTTATAGTTCTCATACAGAAAGTTTTCAATTTTTGGATAGATTTTTAGGAATTTATCAAAGTATGATTTTAGATTTGCAAGAAGAAATTGTGAATATTTCTCGTTATTTAGATTCTGATGTAACAACTACAGAATTTTTACAGTGGTTGGCAGAGTGGGTAGCAGTAGATAATGTATTTCAGTGGGAAGAAAAAAAGTTACGGAATTTTATAAAACAAAGTTTTTCGATTTATAAATTAAAAGGAACAAAAGAAGGTTTATCAAAAGTGATAGAGTTATATATTGGTCAAAAGCCAATGATAGTAGAAACTTATAAAATCATGAATACTTATAGTAAAAGTGAATATCAAGAATATTATCAAAGTTTATATGGGGATAATATTTATTCTTTTTTTGTATTTGTAGAAGAAAAATTTGTACCAACAAATGAAGTATTAGTTGGGTTAAATGCAATTATAGAACATTATAAACCAGCCTATACGATAGGAAAAGTAATTGTTTTGAAGTCGTTTATGATATTAGGACATCATGTATATTTGGGTATCAATAGTTGTACATTAAAAGATTCTATGCTGAAATTAGACGGCAATACCATGGTACCATTTAATACATCCATTTTTAAAGTAGGAGGAACTTTAGATGAAAAATAAAAAATACTATCCTTTTGAAAGGAATCATTATTTTTATGGAAAACTCTTAACAGTAAGAGATTTTGAAGATGAACAAAGATATATGAATGATAAAAGAAGAATTAACAATGTACTGACAAAAGGAGCAGGAGTTATTAGTGGTCTTTCTACAGTAATGATAGATGAAAAAACAATTTCTTTGGAAACTGGTATGGCACTTGATTATATGGGACGAGAAATTATTGTACCAGAATCAGTAACAAAAAAGTTGAATGTTTTAGATGGCTTTAAAGAAATTAAAAATTATGAGACAGTTTATCTTTGTTTAGAATATGCAGAAAAAAAGAAAGATAAAGTACATTCGATTACAGAAACAACGAATGCAGAAGAAGTAGATTATAATCGAGTAGAGGAAAGTTACCATTTATTTTTAACAGATGGGTTCGTAGATAGTAAAAAATTGTCGCTTCATCGTCTTAAAGAAGAAGAACAAGTGATTTATTATGATAATGGAATAAAAATAACACAAATTGTACCAAAATATGCAAATCCAAATAAGGAATTAGAAATAAAAGTTAGAATAGAAAAACAAAATGTTCCAAGAATGATAGAAGTAGACTATATTTTTTCTTCGGAATATATTAAGGCAGAAGATGGTTCAAATCAAGTGAGAGTATATTATACAGACGAGGATTTGACAGCATATAAAGAAGTGGAATTAAGTTATATCGTAAAAGTAATTGATGTAAAAGATACAACAGCAAAATTAGTTACAAATGTGGAAGCTTCTAGAATTTTAATTGGTTCTGTGCCTTATTCTTTTACGGAAAGTGTGGAATATAAAGTCGATATTATAAAAGAATCCATAGTAGATAAAATTCTTTCTGATTATACAAACTTACATTTTGATGATATTTTGAATATGAACAATGAAGCAAAGATTTATCTTGCGAAGATGCGTTTGATTAAAAAAGAATCAGAATATTATATAGAAGCATTTGAAGCTATGCCATTTGGACAATTTCTTCCAAGTAATGCCATGCTTTATATGTTAATGCAGGAAATGAAGAATCCAGTGATAGAAACAAAAAAGACAGACTGGAGCGAAATTAGAAAAGAATTAGCATTTACAAAGGAAGAAGTTTTGCCAATATCAGCAGAGAAAACATTTGCTTGTGGAGAAGAAACAATAGAAATTGATTTACATAGTAAAAATAAATGTTATTTTAGTGATGAAATTGTGCATGGTCTTGGAAAAGGTGATGTTTTAATTCATGTAGCAGTGGAAGATACAATGCAAGAAAATAATATTTGTGATGTGAATGCAACGGTATTTGGTGATATTAGTATTTTTAAAAAGAATATGCATTTTATAAAACTTCCGAATTTAAATACAGGAGTATTATCTTATACAGATAAAGGAACCTTCCGTATTGGTGTGAAATTTTTAGAAGATGCTGGAATGACAAATATTAAAATCAAATGGTGGGCTTATAAAGAAGAAATGAAAGTGGACAATGATTTTGCTGAATTAAATACTATTTCAGTAAAGATAGAACCAAATACGATAAAAATAGGTCCAAGAGATAAATATAAGTTTGAAGCTATAGTAGTAGGAAGTGATAGTCAAGAATGTAGATGGACTGTATTAGACAAAAATGGTGGACAAATTGACTTTAATGGTTTATATGAAGCTCCTACACAAGAAGGTGTTTATGAAATTATGGCAGAAAGTGTAAAATATCCAAATAAGAAAGCGATTGCTTATGTGGTAGTAAAGCAGAAGTAAAGGAACAGGGTGTATATGATATTTTCAGAAAAGTATTCTATTATACGAGTGTTGGAAAGTACAGAAAGTGCGAATTATTATATTGTGAAACAAAGAATACAACCAGAAAAGTTGTTTATAGTGAATGAAATTTTTGATAAACAAAAAATAAAAGAAATTATTTCAGACTTTATGATATTAAAGCAAGAAAATAGACTTTGCGAATTTGTAGAATATTTTTCTGAAGATTCTAAGTTTTATGTAGTTTTTGAATATTTGCAAGGTTCTAGTTTGAAGGAATATATTGGGAAAAAAGAAGTTTCATTAGAACATAAGACAGAATTTTTAAAGGGTATCTTATTACAATTTATGAATTATGTGCAGTTACCTCCATTTATTCAATATTCTATGTTGTGTCCAGAAAATATTTTTTTGTATCAAAGAGAAATAAAATTTCATTATAAATTAAATTTGTCTATGGTGGGTAATAAGGAGATAGATGTTTATTCTGCCCTTACAGTATTGTTACAAGCACTATATACAGAAGTAGAGTTACGAAAAAATACAAAACTTTTTATTATATATGAAAAGGCTGAAAAAAGACTTTATCATTCTGTAGGTGAGATTTTAAAAGATATGGAAGATGTTTTAGAAGCAAATCAAAAAAAGGTAGTAGGAAAAGAACTTTTTTTGGAAAAGAAACAAAAGGTGACACAAATAGGAATGAAAGTATTTGCAGTTTTGATTGTTGTATTAGCTATTTATACGCTTGGCGAAAGACTAATGAATTTGAATGGGGATGATGATATTATTTATCTTAATATAGATAAGATAGGTACAGTGTTCGTAAATCCTGAATTACAAGAAGAAAGTACGACTTCTTCTGAAGTAATTTTTATAGATAATACACAATAATTACAATAGCTGGAGGTATATTGTGAAGAAAAAAGGGTTTATTATAGGCATATTGTTACTTAGTGTTTTGATAACGCTTGGAATTGTATTTCATGTAAGAGTTAGTAATATTGAGGAAACATTAAATTTTTATGTTACAGAAGATAAAGAATTTTTTTACTTTAATGAAACTTCTTTATATGGATTAAAAGAAAATGGGCAAATTTTTTATGAAGTTGAAAAAGAAAAAGATACTCAATGGTATGAATTAGCAGTAGATGGAAATTGTAATATTTATGTATTAGAGGAAGAATATTATGGAAATGAAAAAGTAGGTAGTAGTGTAAGAGTTTATTATGCAAATGGGTCAATAGAGAAACTATATGAAACTAAAATAGGAACATTGTCCAATATAGATTATAAGAATGGTTTTATTACTACTTTTATTTTGGATGAAAATAAAAATCAAATAAAGCTTTGGAAGTATGATGTGAAACGAAAGACTTCTACAGAATTTATGTATGAATTGCAAAAACCACAAGAAATTATAGAGATAGTGTATACTACGGAAGGTGATATTTATTATTTGACATCAGAAGCACAGTTGTGTGTCATTACTTCTGATAATGAATATTTAGAAATAGCGTTGGATTATGGAAATGGAGAAATTATTATTCCATGTTTAGATGGTGGATTTTCTACAGATTTAGATGGAAATGTATATTTTACAGATGGTTATAACTTGGAATTTGTAAGGTATAATCCCAAAAAGAATGTAGTAGAGAAAGTATATGAAAGAGAAGATAGTGTTACAAATCAGTATGCTTTTTATGAACTTCGATATATGCGTTATATGGGAAGTATATTGACAGCAGTAAGTCCTTATGTCTTTAGTAGTAGTTCTTTTGATGGGGCTGATTTTTATTTAATTGTAGATTCTTTTTCCAATAGTACTACGATATCAGAAAAAAGTGAGATGGTTTCTGTCATAATCAGAACAGCAATTCTTTCTTTTTTTATTAGTATAGTAGGGATTTCGATTTTTATATTGTTCGGATATAGTATTATATATATTATTAAAAATTTAAGAAGTCTTTTGTTGAAACAAGTATTAATCATTATACCATTGACAATAGTTGTTATATTGATTGTTGTTACAAGTTTAAAATCAAAAATATTTGAAGTATTGGAAAAAGATGCTTATTCGCAATTGTATACATTAACAACTTCTATTATTAAAATGATTGATACAGAGGAGTTTGAGAAAGTAAATTTTCCAAGAGAACATCAAGAAAGTTATTATAAAGAAGTAGATACTATGATTAATCTAAATATGGAAGAGTTTCATGAACTTTTTCCAGATATTTTAGAAAAAAATTTATATTATTCTTTGTATGTTGTTCAAAATGGATATTCTTATGTTTGTTATGAAAATGCAGTAAGTTCTGTAGAAGAAAGACAGCAAATTGGGTTAAGAGAAGAATTATATAATCCTATTACAGAAGATTGGTATTTATTCCAAGACCCAAATAATCATACTTATGTAGAACATAGTAGTGACGATGAATGGTTTTATTATGCTAGAATCATTACAAATAAGGAAAATAAAATTATTGGATATTTAGAAGTTGGTTTTGATAAGTATGTCTTTGAACAAGAAGTAGAAAAAATAGGAAATGAAGTTAGTTTCTTTGTTGTAATTTTACTTGTTATAATGGTATGTTTCATTATGTTTAGTTTACATCAGTCTTTAAAAAATCTTCGAGTTTTGAAAGCAGGTGTGGCAGAAGTTTCAGATGGACATTGGACAACAACCGTAGATATTCATTCGAATGATGAAATGGAAGATATAGGTAATGCATTTAATAAAATGTCCTATCGAGTAAGTAAGTATTTAGATTCGATTGTAAAATTAAATATAGCTTATGAAAGATTTGTACCAAATAAGATTTTTCATTTATTAGGAAAAGAAACTATTTTAGATGTAAAATTAGGTGATAAAGTTATTAGAAAACTAAGTATTATGTCAGTTTCTATAGAACGATTAGAAGAAATGGATAGAACGGAAATGGGAGAAAAGTTTGAACTTATCAATCAAATACTTGGAGATATTGCGAGTATTATTAATGATTATTCTGGTATTATTGAAACATTTCAAGGTTCTTCGATTCGTGCTATTTATATAAATTCTGTAGATGAAGCAATTGATACAGCATTACATATTATAGAAAAAGTAAATAATTATCAAGCGAAAGAATTGATTAATTTAAGTGTTAATGTGCAGTATGGTGATGCAATTCTTGGTGTAGTGGGAGATGAAGATAGATTAGATACTACGATTGTGTCAGATGATGTAGATTTTGTCTATACATTGGATAAATTTTCTACTTCTAATCAAACAAAATTGCTTGTAACAAAAGAAGTTTATGAAAAAATTATAGATAAACCAAAGTATAATTTTAGATATGTTGGTAAGTTAGAACAAACAAATACAAATCGAATTGTGGATTTATATGACTTAGTTGATGCGTATTCTTTCTATGATAAGACAAATAAATTGTTAACAAAAGAACTTTTCGAAAAGGGAGTGGAATTATTTATTTTAGGTAATTTTACAGAAGCTAGAAAACAGTTTATTGATGTAATTCGCATTGATTCTAATGATGAAGTGGCAAAGATGTATTTATTTTTATGTGATGAATATAGAAATAAAACAGTAGAACATTGGAAAGGAATCCTCAATTAATAATCAGAGAAGGTGTATATATGGACTTGATAAAGCAGATAAAAAATGCCTTGAGTACTACGCTACAATCTTATGAAACAAGAATAAGAACTTA
The DNA here is from genome assembly GCA_937888895.1 of uncultured Clostridia bacterium. Taxonomy (GTDB): domain Bacteria; phylum Bacillota; class Clostridia; order Lachnospirales; family Lachnospiraceae; genus SIG299. The sequence continues at coordinate 20,696 of CALASV010000085.1, forward strand.
TGTTGCAAAGTTTACAAATAAGTCAGCAAAGCAAACGAAGTTAAATAAGCAAGTAAGAGAAGTAACTCAGCAAGTAATAAAATATATTGGTGGTAAGCCCGAAAGTTTAAAAGACTATTTAAAGTTCGGAGAATGGTATATTTCTAAAATACTGTTATTGCGTATTTTAGCTGTTATAGTTGTTCTTGTTCTTTTGGTGATTTATGTTGGGATTCCGTTTTTATCAGGGAAATTATGGGCTTCTAAAGTTGTGGTTAACACGCCAGAATATCATACAGCAAGTGGAAAAGTGGAAGTATTTCGTAGTGATAATGTTCTTTTATATAAAGGAACTATGGAAGATGGTAGAATTACGGGTATAGGAGAAGTATATAGTGGTAATTTGTTAGTATATGCTGGTGATTTTGTGAATGCAAAGTATCATGGAGAAGGAAAGCTTTATCAAAAAGATGGTTTATTGTATGAAGGTGACTTTGTAGATAATTTATATCATGGTATGGGAGTACTATATTATCCAAATGGAACAATCCAATTTGAAGGGACATTTGAAAAAGGATTGTATCATGGAGAAGGTACTCTCTACAATGAGAATGGTACTTTAAAGTATATGGGAAAATGGACAGAGGGTACTTATGATGTGAATGGAAAAATTCACAATGAAAATGGTGTACTTCAATATGAAGGAGATTTGACATTAGGAAAGCCAAATGGAATAGGAACACAATATGATGAAATAGGAAAGATAAAGTATACAGGTTCATTTGTAGAAGGAATTTATGAAGGCAAAGGTATTCTTTACAGAGAAGATGGTAGTATAGAGTATGAAGGAAATTTTGCTGAAGGTAAATTTGATGGAAATGGTAAATTGTATTATGAAAATGGAACTTTACAATATGAAGGAAATTTTGTAGATAATACATTTGATGGTACGGGTAAATTGTATCAAGAAGATGGTACAATTTTGTATGAAGGAACATTTTCTAATAATAATTATGAAGGAGCTGGAAAATTATACGGAGAAAATGGTGCTTTACGATATGAAGGAACTTTTGTAGATAATGTATTTGAAGGAAATGGAGCATTATATACAGAAGAAGGAAAACTACTTTATACTGGAGAATTTGAGGATAATACTTTTTCTGGAAATGGAACATTGTATTCGGAGGAAACAGGTAGAGAACTATATACAGGAGAATTTTCAGAAGGTGTATTTAGTGGAACAGGAACTTTATATAATGAAAAAGGACAAGATATTTATACAGGAAGTTATTATGCAGGAGAAATAGATTTTCCAAAATTTTGCGATGTAGAACAACGTAAAGTGAAAGAAGTATTTGGAGAAGAAGATGAACTTATTTTACTTGATTATACGTTTTTATTAAGCTATGAAGATTTTGAAGTATTGTTTGAATTTGATTATGTATATGAAGAAACTGCTCCTGTTGTAAGTAAGATAAAGATGTTTGGTACTTCTGAAATAGATGGAGTAGCAAATGGAAAGTCTATGGTAGAAGTAAAAGAAAAGTTTTCAGAAGGAAGTTTTTCAGAGTATACATTTGTTGCAGGGGAAGAAGATGTCATATTTTTTAATTATGCAGGTGAGAATGTAAAAGTAGGAAAGAGTATCTATAGTATGAAATATATTTTGGAAAATTATTATATTCGAGCGTATGCACTAGAAGAACAAGGAGAAATTATTTATTATGAAATAGGAGGTTTTTAAGAATGTGGAGAAAAATAGTAGCTTTTTTATTATTTGTTTGTATTCTGTTTTCAGAAACCTCCTTTATTGCCTATGCAAAACAAAGGAATTTCACAGTAGATAATGTGATTGATATGGCAATCGAACATAGCGAAGGGGCACAAAGTGCTACGATAGAAAAAATAAAAAAGGAAATCGAATTACAACAGGCAAAAGATGCAATTAAAGATATTAGAAAAAATGAAAGCACAATTCGATTTTCTTTATTATTTAATATTAAATTTCCAGAGAAGCATGGTATGCCAAAAGAAATTGAATTAGTGACAAAAGTTCCACAAATTCAGACAGAAATCGCTATTTTAAAAGAACAAGTAGAGTATGAAAGGTTAAATTCCTCCTTACAGGCACAACTTGCTTTTTATGATGTATTACAATTGGAATATGAAGTACAGTTTTATGAAGAACGATTGGAAGATAGCAAAAAGCTATTAGAAGCAACAGAAGCAAAATTTAAAACAGGAAATGGAAAAAAGGAAGATGTTGACTACATAAAAGGTCTTGTCAAAGAGTATGAGAGTGGTTTAAATAGTGCGATTACTTCATTAGACCGAAAAAAAGAGAAGCTCGGTGATTTGATAGGAGTAGATGTTAGAGTTGGTTATACATTTACTGAATATTTGCCAGAAGCAACAATTACTCGTTCTCAGTTGACCGATATTATTTCGTATGCCAAAAAAAATGATTTTAATCTTTATAAAGCAACACAAGACCGTAAGTATGCAGAAAAAGAAGTAGAAGAAGTACTTAGTGTATATCGTAGTAAATATTCTAAATATATTGGTGATATAGAAGCGTATATTAAGGCAAATGAAGGCAAGACAATGGATTATGATGTATTTATTCAAAAATATAATCATGCATTAACACAGATGGATAGTCCTTGGTATGGTGTTTATGTCATTAATTTATTATTCTTTAAAATAAAAATTCCAAAGGAATGGTTTAAAGGGACATATTCTGGTACTAGGTACATGGAAGATGAAAAATATGCGTTATTTATTTCTTTAGTAGATAGAGATAAGGCAAGAACAGAAGAAAAAAATGTAGAAAAAGCTTTAGTAAGTAGTATTAAAGACTCTTATGAAACATTAAAACAAATGGAAAATGCATTTGAAACAGCCAAAGAAAGTTTAAAAAGTGCAGAAGAATCGTATGCAACTGCTTTAAAAGAAAATAAATTAGGATTAACTACATTTTCTACATTAGAATCGATGCGTGCTGGTATGTATGAAACGCAAAAAAGTTTATATGAAATGCAAATCGAATACGCAAAGGCATTAGCAAACTTTGATTTTATGACAAGTGGTTATGTGAGCGATTTACTTGTAGGTGGAGAAAGTGTTGAAGGAGATTATGAAGCAGGGTCTACATTTGCAGATGAATTTGGAGAGGAAGCAACAGATACCGTAGCACCAACTTGGTATATAAAGACAAGTGCTAGTGATTATAAGTTTACGTTTGGAATTTCCGTACCTTCAGATTATGATGTGAATTACTATGAACTTTACTACAATAATATGTTAATTGGTAGTAAGACAAAAACTTCGAAAACATTAGTGCATTTGGCATTGACTTATGAAGATTCTTCTCAGCTTTGTTTAAAATTGTATAAGGATACTAAGTTAAAGTATATTGCTTACTTTGATGGTGGAGATTATGGTGGTGAATTACAATTGCAAAAAGCAGAAAGTGCAAAATCACCATTAGAGGAGGAAAATATTCCAGTAGGACAATGGAGTTTTGTAAAAGCAGATACATTACGAAGCGAGTTTAGTTTTGCTGTAAATGGAGAGTATGAATATGATACCTATACGATTTGGTATAAGGACACAGTACTTGCAGAAGTAGAGAAAGATAAAACATGGAAAACTCTAAACTTATATTTTGCTGATGTGGAAAATATAACAATTAAGATTAGTAAGAACGGGAAGGAAGTAAGAAGTTTTCGATTGGAGCAGACAGAAGAAGGAATGGGCAATGTACTTTCTGGTTCAAAGGAGTGAAAAGAGGTATGAGAAAAAGATTTCTAGCTTACATAGGAGTGACATTATTTAGTTGTATGTTATTAGGAAATAGCGTGGTGTTTGGAAATACAAGACCGACTGCTAATGAGTTTCCAGAGAAAACGATTATTATAGGTACGTATGCGATTGCGTTGGATGTTGTGAATGAAGAATTGTTAGAGGTGGCTTTGCAGAGTGCTGAGACAAATATGCAGAATGAAGTGTATTTTAAGTCGGATGTGAATCGTGGCGTTTGGTATAATATTACAAATAGTGATAGTATTAGTGATATTTCGGAGAGTACAACAAATATTGTAAAGAATCAAGATATTGATAAATTGTATTTAACACATTATACGAATGCTTCTGGTGTGACGGTATGTTTTGAGACGGATTCTAGTGTGTATGTTTCGGATATCAATACACCACAAGTGCCTGCTAATATCGTGGAATTAGATGAATTAGAGAATGAACTGAAAATTCAACAAGCATTGTATGATAGTGTAAAAGATGAACCAGAAGATGAAACGGATAAAGAAGAAGACAAACGTTTAGAGAAAAAGGAAATTTATAGTCAAAAAATAAATAGTTTGAAAGAGGTTTTAAAAGAAATAAAAAATAAGGAAGTGGATAAGTTAACTTCCCAAATTCGTGCAGTAGAGAATTTAGAACGTCAGCTTGTACAAAAAGGAGCAGATAGTGAGAAAATAGAAATGATAGTTTCGCAAAAAGAGAATCTAAAAAATACAAGAATGGCGTATTGTTATCAAATTTTAATTGATAAGATGAATAAAGAAAATGTTTCTATTGACTATGAAGATTGTAATGATTTAATTCAAAAGTATGCTGCTGCCATTACAAGTTTAGAGTCTATTTTGAGTGAATTAGGTATTGCAACGGATAAAGTAGCATCTAATACAGAAGATGACAAAGACGCAGATGGAACTTTTTCTGATAATCAACCAAGTAAAGAATTAGTGGAAGAAGAAGCAACAGGAATAGATAAAGTTATTGAAGAAAATTTGGCATTGATGTTGGAAGCAGCAGAAAGTGGAGATTTTGGAAGAGCAGAGGAAGCTTTAGAGGAGGCTTATGTTGCTGAAACAGTAAAAAATAATGATAATAATGTTTCTGACGAAGTAAAAGAAAAGCAAAAAGAAGTATTAGAACAAGCGATTGAACTTTTAGGACAAGAGGCATTGGAATTAGTACAAGCTGGAGATGGAGAAAGTTATAAAGAGGCAGTAAAAAATAAAGAATCCAATGCTGTATTAGAAGCAATCAAAGAAGAAACAGTTAATGAATTGAATGATTTATTAACACAATTAGAAGATAATTATGCTTCTTTGAGAGAAAAAACAGATGAGGCAGTAGAACAAGCAAAGCTATTACAACAGGAAATGGAAAGTTATAAGGAATTATTGGATGCTGTTCCAAGTTGTGAAGTTTCTGAACAATTCAAAAAATTATTACAGGATAAAGTGGGTTATGCCGAAGGGCAATTGAATGAGGTAAAACTGCAATCTATTCCAGAATATCAAGAAACAGCTAGTTTGATTGAGAGTGCCACAGTGGAAGTAGAATTATTAAATGAAAAATATTTAGAGGCAATCGAAGAAAATAATACAGAAGATAGTAAACAATATAAATCAGAATTAGATGCAGCATTAGAAAAACTTGTAAATGCAGAAAATAAGATAGAGCAATTAGAAAAGGATTTTATGGAAGGAAATTTAAAATCGGATTTGGAAACAGACGAAATACCTTCTACTGAAGGATTAAGTGAAAAGAAAGAAGATATTTTAAAGGATTTAGAAGATGTTCTTTCAGGAGAAGATAAGGTAACAGAGGTTTCAAGTTTGTTGGAAGATTTAAAGAAATTGCAGAAAGAACATTTGAATCATTCTGAAACTTTAGAAGAAGTGATAGATATTCTAGAAGAATCTTTATCCGACTTAGAAAGATTATTACAAATGATGATAGCAGAAGAGAGTGGCAAAGAATTATTACAAGAGGAATTACAGCAAACGAAAGAAAATGTAGAATGTTTAGAAGATTATTTTGCTTTTGTGATAGAAACTAATCAAGGAATAGAGCAAGAGTTAGAAAAAACAAAAAATAAATTGAAACAAACTACTATTTTATCAAATGGAAAAAATACCTATCAAGAAAAACTGGATGGAGTAGAAAAAACTTTAGTAAAAGAAATACAAGATTGTATTAAAACAGCATTACAAAAAGAGATAGATACATTAGAAAAACAAATAGAAGTATTACAAAAAGGAGAAGAAACAAGTTCGTTTACAGAAGAAGAACAAGCTATTTTGAATGGCTATCTTGCTTTTATTCAAGAAAATAATCAAAAGATAGAAAAACAATTAGAAAAAACAATAGATGATTTAAAAAAGATAGAAATTTTAGAAGAAGGCAAAGATAGTTATAAAGAAAAAATAGCAGAAACAGATAGCATATCAACAAAAGAATTACAAGATAGTATTACAAAATTATTACAAACAGAGATTGATAAATTAGTAAAGCAGATAGAAACATTACAAACAAAAGAAAAACAAGAAGATATTTTGGAACAATTAGAACAAGTGATATCAAAAGAAGATGACAGTTTAGAAAAAGTTGCTGATTTATTACAGAGTTTAGAGGAAGTAGAAGCAATCAATTTGGCACAGACGGAACGTTTGCAAGAGGCAATGACTATAATGGGGGACGCTTTATCTGATTTAGAGGAATTGTTACAAAATGCAGACGAACAAAAAGAAGGAACAAATTTAGTGAAGGAAAAGATAACACAAATAGAGGAACAAACAGAACTTTTAGAAGAGTATCTTGCCTTTATTGAGAAAACAAATGAAAATTTAGAGAAACAGTTAGCTAACACAAGTGATATATTTGAACAAAAGGATAGGTTAGCAGATACGAAAGATATTTATAAAGAAAAGTTAGATGATGTAAGTAGTGAAGATGTTACAAATAATTTTTTAGAACAACAATTAAATGATGTTATTACAGAAGCATTACAAGAGGAAATATCTGCTATTACAAAGCAAGAACAAGAAGTACAAGAAAAAATAGAGGAGCACTTAGCAGAAATTTTAGGAGACAAGAGTGAATTAAGTGAAGCGAATAAAGCTCTTGCAAATGCCCAAGAAGAAAAATATTCAGAAGAAGAATTAGATGCGATTGCTACATTAACGGATAATTTGAGAGAAAAATATGAAGAAAAAGGAGCAGAACTCATTTATCCATGGTTGATTATCTTTGAAGATTATGATATAAAATTAACACTTCCAGCAATTAAGATAAAAGAAGAAATTTATGTACCAGCAGAGGAGTTAGCAGTACAATTAGGTGCAGACTTATTAAAAAGCAAGACAAATCATGTTATTGTAATAAAAGGTAAAGGTGTTTTAATTGAGTATATTTTAAATGATAATGTAGTATATGTGAATGATAAAAAAATGACAGTGACACTTCCACCAGCGAAAGAAATTCAAAATCAAGTATATATCTCTTTACAATGTTTCGTAAGAGCGTATCGTTTAGAAGAAGCAACGTATGATGACTATACTATATTATCAAAGAAATGAGAGAGTGTAATGCTAATGAGGTTATTGGAAAATAGGTATACATCTTGTTTTCCGATAGCCTTGTATTCTAAGAAAGGACAAGGGTGACGGTATGGGAAGTTATACGGTTATGGCAGATGTTAGTCGTTCTATATTGGAATTATTAAAAAGTAATTTAGTACCAGAACCGATTAAAAAAGCAGAAAATATTGGGGTTTGTGCACCAAATGATAGAGGAAATAACATTTTAGGACTTTATTTATATAATATTGATGAGAATCCAGAATCTCGCTCAATGGAGAGAATTGTGTTAGATAAAGAGCATTACAAAGATGCTCCGATGTCCATCAATTTATATTATATGTTATTTGCTTATTCTGATACGGATTTAATTACGAGAGCAGTAGATGAACAAAGAATTTTAGGAAAAGCGATTCAAGTATTAAATGAAAATAGTCAGCTTGAAAAAGAATATTTGATGGGTACTTTAAAAGAAAACGAAGAAACAGTATCACTAAGTATGATTAATATGACCTTAGAAGAAAAAGTAAGAATTTGGTCATTGTTTAATCAACCATATCGAATTTCTGCGTTTTATAAAGTTGGACCTATTTTCTTAGAATCTGATAAAATTAAAACAGTTAAGAGAGTACAGAAAGTGGATATTTCTGTGTATCAGAAATGATTAGTAAGAGGATAGTAGTATGGGTACTTTTAATGATGTAGAATATGTAGCGACTTCTATATTGCTTGAAGTAATGAATAGATATGGAATAACTTATACAAAAGTACAAATAAAAGAAATATGTGAAAATTTTGCAGATTTGAAAAAGAAGGAAGTTTTTTTAATAGACAAATCAGATAATGAATTAGATGAAATTTTATTTGATTTATTGACAGATGGAATAGACGCAAAATCTAGAAAAAAATCTGGAACAGAAAGAACCCCAAAGGAACTTATCACATATATGTTAGATATGATAGATTATAATGAAGATATATCAATATATCATACTATTGTAGACCCATCATGTGGTACAGGAACATTTACAAAACAGATTTTAGATAGATTTATAAGTGGTCTTTATAAAAATAAAAAAATAGATATAGTAAAAGAGAAACTTTTAAATGAAAAATTGATAAGAGCTTATGATGTAAATCCATCAAATGTTTATATTACAAAAATTGTAATGGTTTGTACATTGATAAAAACTAATCTAATAAAGAAACTAGATGATATAGTAGAATGGATAGAAAAGTTACCTGTGTATTGTAAAGATTTTTTGTGTACAGAAGAAAAAACAGATTTTGTAATTGGAAATCCACCTTATATAAGAGTTCAAAATATGTCAGTAGAGTATAGAAACTTTATAAAAGAAAATTTTGTTAGTGCTACTGGTAGATTTGATATATTTACATGTTTTATGGAAAAAGCTGATACAATTTTAAATGAAAATGGAAAAATGTGTTTAATTACAAGTAATAAATATTTGACAGCTAATTATGGAGCTGGAATAAGAAGGTATTTATCAGAAAAAGGACATGTTAGAAAAATTGTAGATTTATATGATACAAAATTTTTTGGGGCAGCAGTTTTACCAGCAATTATTATGTGCGAAAATAGTGAACAGGAAAACGATAATGTAGATTATATTGGAATAAAATCTTCTACACAACAACCACAATATCATTGTTTAGATTTGAAAGAGTTATTTAAATATATAGAAAATGAAATGAGTAGTAATAAAAGTTGTGTACTTTGTGGAAAGAAAGAGAAACAAGTTTTTGAAGTTTCTCTTTCTAAAGTAAAAATTCCATTAGGTGAAAAAACGTGGAATTTTTCTTCGAGTGATGAGAATATAATTAAGTCTAAAATGGATAGTCAAAAATTATGTTCGTTAGCAGATATTTTTGATGTATGTGTAGGAATTAAAACAACGGCTGATTCTGTATTTGTAAAACCTATGACAAAAAAGTTTGTAGAAGAATATAAATTGGAAAGTGATGTGATATATCCATTGATTCAAAGTTTTGATGTAAATAAATGGAATATTTCATGGGGAGAAAATGTAAAAGATAGATATATTTTATATCCACATAAAGAAGTAGATGGAATTATGGTTGCAATTCCATTAGAAGAAATACCAAAAGCAAAACAATATTTAGAAGACCATGAGGATATTTTAAAAAATCGTTCTTATTTAGTTGAATGTAAGTCTCGAATGTGGTATGAGTGTTGGGTGCCTCAAACATTATCTAAGTTTAGGCAAATGAAAATAGTAACAAGAGATATCGTTTCAGAAAATTCATTTGCATTAGATGAATTAGGAAGATTATGTCAAGGAAATACATTTTTCTTAGTAAGAAAGGATAGTATTTTTTCTATAAAATATAAAGAGTTAAGTGAATATCAATATTATTGTTTTATGTTAGGAGTATTAAATTCAAAAGCAATGGAGTATTATCAAAAAATGATAAGTGGTTGTTTGTATTCTGGGAAATATAGATATACTACATCAAATTTGAATAGATGGCCAATACCTAAAATAGAAAAGTGTGAAGCAATAAAAATAGCAGAGTATGTAAACAAATTAATTTTTGGAGCAGAACAACAAGAAAAATTAGAAAATGCTATTGATAATATTATATATAACAGTTTTAAATTGGATAAAGAAGATATTTTGAAAATGGAATGTTTTCTTGGAAAAGAAAAGGATGAATAGTGGAATGAACTATATTGAAGAAGGAAAAAAACCACCAAAATGTAAAGAACTTCTTTCTACGCCAGAACAATTAGTAGAACGATTAAGTTCTTTAGTTGGACAAGAAATAATAATGACAGGAAAATCAAGGACAGATGGTTCCAATTTTAGAAAAATTATTACAAACCATCTTTTAAAAGAGTATCTGCCAGAAGTTGCAAGTGAATATGAAATTGTTCCACCAAAACAAAAAGGAGTACCTTCTTTTTTAAGGGAATATATAGATACTTATATTGTTACAACAGGAAATTCTTATAATTTACAAGTATGGAATAGAAATCCTAATAGTGCATCTGTACAAGTGGATTTAAAAAATGGACAAACTCTTTTAGCAAGTGATGTAAGGTTTGTGTTTGGAAAAATAAATACAAAAAATTATATTGAATCTATTATTATAATGACACCTGATTATATTGAAAATAAGTTTGGTAAGTTTGGTAAACCAACAGTAAAACAACAATTGATTATATCTAAGAAAAAAAGAGAAGACATTATTCGAAAAGGTAAAATGATAATTGCTGACACTCAATTATTAAATGAACAATTATCTTATGAAGATGAAATAATAAGTAAAGAAGTTAGTATTAAAGATGAACCTAATAAAGTTTTATCCATAAAGACAATAGATGAACGTATTACTGATAAATTACTGAATAAAAAGTTAGATATTACATTGTCGACAAAGCAAAAAGGACAACAATTAGAGAGAATGGTTGCGTACCAGTTAGGTTATAAGCATATACAAGAAGAATTAGAAGGTGGATATCCAGATATAAGAAATCAGATGCTTGAAATTAAGGTACAAGATTGTGCAACGATAGACCTTGGAAAATATTCTCCACAATTTGAAGAACAGATTACAGATAACTTTACAACAAGAATGGTAAGATATCTTATTGCATTAACAAATGCGAAAGATGGTACGATTGATGGAGTGATAATATGTCCGGGAGAAGAACTTGGCAAACATTTTACTTATGTTGGAGATAAAAGTTTTAAGTGTCAAAGAAGTATTCCAATGAGTTTTTTTGAGCAATTTAAAGGTTGTGTAGTCTTTAATCCATAAATAGAAATTGAGGTGTAATAAATTGAGCATTAATCATACTATATCAAAATTATATAAATTGATAAATTTTGATGGTGAAGTAATAGAAAATGTAGAAATTCGAGTAGATAATAAAGTTTCACACACCTTATATAAGGGTGGAGGATTTTATATTTTATATGATTTATTGAAAGGAAAGCATAAGGTTACAATTTCCCATAGAAAATATAAGACAGTAGAGTTTATAATAGATATTTGTAATACAATTGAAATACAACCTGAAATTTTATATTTAGAATGGAAAGAAAATTATTTGCCATCAAATAAAAAAATAATAACAGGGAGATTAGATAATCTAGGGAAAGAATATTATTATTGTGTATGCACGAAGAAGACAACATTTAAAGTATTAGGTGACTTACCAAGAGGAAGTCAAATATTAAAAATGAAGTTTTCAGAAATTATTCCTCTTGACTATTGCATGGTAGCAGTTGCTTCTTCTGCGGTAATACATAAATTAAAAGAGTATGATTTTGATAAAAAGGCATATATTTTAAATTGTCCATTGGAGGAAGAAGTAGAGCTTGGAGATAATGTATACTTATTGCAAAAAGGTATTGTAAAAGAAGATGGAACGTATCAAATTTTAGTAGATACTAATTTTTGTGATAAGGAAAATAATATATCCGTTTTATTTTTGTATGATAAAAAGCAACAAAAAATAAGTATACATTGTGAGAAGTAAGAAAAAATTGTTTGTTAGTCTATGGATAAAATGATGATATATATTTGATAGACTAATATAAATTTTTATAGAAAAGGAAAGGAAAGTTTATATGGCGTTTGCAGTATGTAATGGTGCAATGTGTCAGTGTACATTTGGTGTAGCACCTTGTACCTTAGTTGTAACATCAAATCAAAAAACATTAGGTAGTGGAATGCCGATTGCTACGATAAAAGATTATCAAGTGGCAAATTTATCAAGTTTTGGTATGTGTCAATCGTTAGCGAATCCAGCAGTAGCATCAGCAACGGCCGCTGCGCTTGGGGTACTAACACCTCAACCTTGTACGCCAATGATTAGTGCACCTTGGGTACCGGGCAGTCCTACTGTTTTAGTGAGTGGTGCTCCTGCCTTAAATAATTCTTCCAAAGCGATGTGCAATTGGGCTGGAGTGATTAGTATTACAAATCCGGGGCAACAAACCGTACAAATTCCATAAAGGAAAGGTGTTTATCTATGAAACAATTACATAACAAGAATATTACAAATTTTTACAAAAAATTAGAGGATGTTTGGCCAAGAGATGATAAATGGCATATGCATACGCATGATGTGATTTTTGGTTTTGTTTATGAAAAAGTAATGAACACCATCAATTTCACCAACTCTTGGTGATCTTGTGGTTGCTGATACTGAGAGCTTGAAATTCTTATCATTTTCAATTACTACAGAATCTTTATCTAGGTTTATCCCATAAGTATTAAAAAGTTCTTTATTTGAAATTTCATCATTGTTTATTATTTCAAATATTTCACTTTTTGTTAATTCTGGATATTCTTGTGCTAATT
>CALASV010000086.1 GCA_937888895.1 uncultured Clostridia bacterium
CAATATTATGGGTGAAACATTTGCTAAGACTTATTTTGATAGTAAAGACTATTTAGAAGCTGTGAATACTTATAAAAGTTCTATGTTTACCTTTATGAAGGATATGTTCTCTGATACTACTAATGATTTAACTTGTGGTATTCTTAAATTATTTGATGCTATTGAAATTGATAAAATGCTTGATTTTGCTAATAAGGGAGATTTTGATTTAGCTGAAATTCCTGAAAAGTTTAATACTATTGCTTATTCGATGCAGACAGGTGGTGAACATTTTATGCAGAATACAGCTCTTATTGCTATGCTTAAATCTCATCGTATATATGTTGATAATGATGGTAAACGAGTTATAGGAAGTTTCGAAGAATATACTCAAAATATTGAAGATGCTGCTTTACAAAGAGTTTTATCTGGTAATGAATATCTTTCAAGTAAGTATCATTTGATGAAACAAAAAGCTAAAGCTGATAAACAACTTCAATATGAATATGACAAACTTAAAAGAAATGTTATTAACGAATTTCTTAATACTCTTACTGATGAAGAAAAGCGTCAATACGGAGAACAATATATAAAACTTCGTAATGAAATGCTTGAAAATGATAGAGCTGAATTTGATGCACTTCCTAATGTTTGGGACCAATTTGAACTTCATAATGGTATAGCTCGTTTTAAACCTGAAAGTGGATTAACTGATGCTGATTTTGGTATGATGCGACATAGAGCTATTTATGTTAATAAAAAGATTCACGGTGTCTATGATAAAAATGGTGCTGCTCAAATGGAAAAATATTGGTTTGGTTCTCTTATTATGCAATTTAAAAAGCATGTATATCCTGGTATTATGAAACGCTGGAGAACAGCTGGATATTACAATGAAATTCGTGGTAGTTTTGAAAAAGGTTCTTATATTTCTGTTCTTGATTTTCTTGGAACTGAATTTAAAGACTTTAAAACAAAGATGAACACTAAGAAAGAAGATGGTTCTTCTACAGCTCTTGCTGCAATTCAAACTCTTATTAAGTGTGTTTATGATACTGCTACTAATTTTAAATTTAATTATGATTTACTTCCTAAGTGGGAAAGAAATAATATTAATAGAGCTTTAGCTGACCTTTGTTCTACTATGGCTGCTTTACTTACAACATTTGCAATTTATGCTCTTGCTGATGATGATGACCTTGAAGAAAGTACATTCTTAAATTCTACTCTTTATCTTGCAGATAGACTCTATGGTGAATCTCGTATGTATACTCCTATGGGTATGATACCTGAAATTAAAACTCAATGGAGTCAGCCTGTTGCTGGTAAAGGTGTTATAGAAGATTTAATTGATGCTTGTAGTTTCAGTGTTCAATGGTTATTCAATCCTGATTATGACCCTATTTATCGTAGTGGCACATATAAAGGAGAAAATAAAGTTAAAGTTAAAGTTCTCAAAAATATTCCTGCTGTTCGTACTGTTCAAAGAATTAAAACAATTAATCGTTCTAATAAATACTATCGTATTGGTGATAATCAAACTGCACAAAAGATTGTTAAAAATCTTGCTTTTGAAATAAGTGGTAAAGATGATGATTAAAATATAAATAGTATTACTAATAAAAGTAAAAAAAAAGGGCAGACCACTAAGGTCTGCCCTAATTTGTTTACGGAAATGCCTGCTTTGCTATCTCTTCTTGCTCACAGGACATTTTAATATTAATCTAAGAGAATTATATTACTTTAAAATAAAGTGTCTGAAATGGCTTAAAATCGACTATTAAATAAAAATTCTTAGTGATTTTATACAACTTACACTCATTTAATCATTAGAATCTTTATTAATAAATCTATTTAAACAATTAAAAATAGAAGTAGTATAACATTGGCTATCGATAACAACTATTCATTTTTTTTTAATTAACATAATTTATTATACTACTCCTATCACTTTATTTACCGGTAGAACCAAATCCCCCATTACCCCTATCTGTTTCAGAAAGAACTTCACTTTCAATCATTTGAACAATAGGATAAGGAAGAATAATTATTTGACCAATTCTATCACCTACTTCATAAGGAGGTTTATTATAATTATCGCGATTATCATCACGCTTTTTAAAAGCAAACATTAATTCACCTCTATAACCAGAATCTAACACACCTACATGATTACAAAGATAGTAATCAGTTTTACGATTAGAACTACGAGGGAAAATAAGCATTACATAACCACGAGGTATTTCAAAAGCAAGACCTGTATGATACATATAGCAATCATTATCTTTATCATAATGATAGCCTATGCAAGTAATATCCATTCCAGCATCACCAATATGAGCATATTTAGGTGTAACTGCTTCAGGAACAAGTTTTTTAAATTTTATATCAATCATTTTATTTATAATTCAATCTTTTCAACAACAGCTCTTTCTTCAAGAATTTTAAGATAAAATTGCATAGCATTAAGTTGTCTTGCATAAGTAAAACGAGAACAAGTAGGAACAAAGTCAAGTTCATCTTTATCCCATTTCTCGCACATATTATGCAATTTATCATAACGAATTTTAAGCTGATAATATTCAGCTTTAAAACGCTCTTTGTAATCTGCACTGGTCATACCAGCAACAGTGTCTTTAAGTTCTTTAGGTTTTGCCATAATCTTAAATATATTCATTAAAAGGATAACAAAGACTTTTTTCTAATGCAACTTTTATATATTTATCAATATCAGAATCAACCTGATTCTTAAATGTTTTGAAATCTTCTTCACTTGTTATATTAATAGAATAACTTTTAATTACTGCAAGAAGACTTTCATCTACTTTTAAACTCCAAATACGAATACCAATTGATACAAATCTAAAAGCAAAATTTTCAAGATGAGTAATTATATGATTATTCTTATAATTAAATATATCTTTAAAATCATAAAGACTATTAAGCCAAGTTTGAATATCGTGCATTAATTTCTTAGTAATCATACAGCTTCAGCAAGAATTAAATTACCAACAGTTTCAATCTTACGACTCCTATCTCCATAAAGAAGAGTATCCATTCGTTTAGCACCTTCATTATTCTCCATATTAGAATAATATCCAGTAATAGCATTATAAACACCCCAAGCAGTACCTTCAATTTCTTTTTGTCCAATACCTTCGTGATAGTATAAGTTCATATTCTGAAGCATCTTATATTTCTGAGTAGAAATATCAGCATAAGATACAGCATTATAATTACCAGCAAACAAACTCTTATAAGAATATCCACCAGAAGCTAATTTATCAAAATCGGCTTTGGTAAGAAAGGAACTAACGAAATGGT